>JAQUBU010000064.1 GCA_028686565.1 Syntrophomonadaceae bacterium | reverse complement strand
GCACGCTTAATGAAAGCAAATCAGAGGTAAAAAAGCGACAGGAAATCGGGCGGGGACTCCGCCTTTGCGGCAACCAGGATGGTGAACGCTTGCATGGCTTTGATGTGAATACCCTTACTGTTATGGCCAACGAAAGCTATGAAAGCTTTGCCAAAGCTCTGCAATCGGAAATAGAGAAAGAAGAAGGTATTAAATTCGGGGTGATCGAATCCCATTCCTTTGCCAATATCCCCGTTGTGCAAGTGGATGGCAGCACCGCATATTTAGGGCAGCAAGCATCGGAAATACTATTTTCATTCTATGAGCATAAGGGCTATATTGACGATAAGGGCAAAGTATCGGACAGGCTAAAAACAGCTCTGAAGAACAATACGCTGGAGCTTCCGCAGGAATATGAAGCCAATAGAAACGCAATTGTTGCCTTATCAAAGAAAGTCAGTGGTAATCTCAATATTAAGAACAATGCTGATAAACAGACCGTCAACCTTAATAAACAGGTATTCCTAAGCGATGATTTTAAACTATTGTGGGAAAAAATCAAATACAAAACCACCTATTCAGTGGATTTTAACAGCGAGGAACTGATCGAAAAGTGTTGCCAGGAAATGCATCAGAACCTGAAGGTTGAAGCACCTAAGCTTATCTATACCAAGGCGCTGTTCGATATTGAAGCAGGCGGAATTGGTGTTAGAGAAAATGATCGTACCGCCGTTTATGCTACTAAGCAGAAAGAGAACTTGCCAGATATTTTAACTTTTCTTCAAAATGAAACGAACCTAACGCGTCGAACCATTGTCGAAATTCTAAAACGGAGTCAAACTCTGCATCTGTTCAAAAAAAACCCGCAAAAATATATGGACGAGACAGCCCGGATGATATCTGCAAAAATGCGGCTATCAATTGTTGATGGGATCAAATATACAAAAATTGGTGAGGAAGAATACTATGCCCAGGAGCTGTTTGAGAGTAACGAGCTTTTTGGCTATCTCTCCAAGAATATGATTGAAAGCACCAAATCCGTTTATGAATACGTTATTTATGATTCCGATAACGAGGCAGGCTTTGCCCAGAAGTTTGAAAATAATCAGAGTATCAAGCTATATGCGAAGCTGCCTGACTGGTTCAAAATCCCAACCCCCCTGGGTACCTATAATCCGGACTGGGCGCTGTTAATTGACCAGGATGGCGAACAAAAGCTTTATTTCGTGCTTGAAACCAAGGCCAATATCCTAAGTGACTCACTACGCCCAACAGAAAGTGCAAAAATTGCATGCGGATATAGACATTTTGAGGCTTTGGGCAATGCAGTGCAATTCGAAGAGGTTGATGATTTTACAGCGTTTATCGAAAAGATATTACCGATATACAGTATCTGAACCCGTGCAGGGATTATTAGCTGGATGGAGGCAAATCAGGCGTGTCCGAAGGGTGTAAGCTACTTTTGGGGAGTTAATTATATAAGCAGAGAGGAATTTGAAGAACTTCACAATATTACTCCAAATGATAACATTCCATTAATAATGGGATATGGATTCCTTTCGTATAAAAAGGCCGAGCGACTGTATCACGGAACCGTCGCCCTTCTCGAAGTGCAAGAACTGCGGAAAAATTAAAAAATAAAGAGGGCCGAAACCCTCTTCTTTTCTTATGGTGCGGTAGAGAGGACTCGAACCTCCACACCTCTCGGCACTGGAACCTAAATCCAGCGTGTCTGCCAATTCCACCACTACCGCATTTAAAAAACATACAAGAATTATTATACTCCCATGCGGATATTATTTCAACCAATACTCACTCATTTCGCCTTAACAGATGCTTTAATGTTAGCAAGGATAGAGCCCATGCCGTTACTATTCCGAATGAGCAGGGAGATATGAATCGTTCCTGTTATGCAGGACTTTCCCATCGCAAGGCACTTGATATTGCTGAGATTGTGATAGTCTAAGTTAACTCCAAGCTGCCATGGTGCTGCGGAGAGGAATTCAAGGTTCATGCAGCAGAAGCCGATTATATAATTGAACCCCCTTTTACCTGAGAAGCCGTCAAGGATATAGAAATTACCGAAAACGAAAGCAAGATTGGCCATTACATGGCGGAGATGCTGCCGGATGGCAGCACTATTCAATCAGGTCTGGGAGGTCTGTCCAATGCAGCGGGGCATTTCCTTAAATACAAAAAGGATTTGGGGCTACCATCGAAGTGATATCCAATTCGGCGGCGGAACTAACGAAGCAGAAAGTTATTAAGGCTCGCGCAAAAGCTATTATCAGGAATAGCAGCCCTCAGGCGGCCGAGTATTGCCCGGCGGTTTAAGATTCTAATCAATATAGCGCACCCTTTCGTGATGAACTAAGATTTCAGGCCCCCAAAAAACGGGCTAAATATAGTTTTGACCATATATAAGAGAAAAATTTGCTATAATTTTGCTAAGGAAGCCTGAGAGATTATCAATAAGGAGATTGAATATGCAAAGGATAATGCTGGCTCTGCTCATTGTTTTGGCTTTGGCGATACCCGCTCATTCCGCCAACCAACTGGAGATATATAATACTGGCAAGGAAGCCAGCAAAGCCGGGCAAATCATCTGGAAGCTGTACGGGGTAGGGAAGGTTACCGAGGATATCGTTATAGCCCCCAATGGCAATTTGCTTCTTTCCATGGGCAGCAAACTCGTATGTATAAATCCCCAGGGCAAAATGCTCTGGGAGGCCAAAGGAGCCGGCGGTACCATGGGCAAACCGCTTCCCGTACCCAGTGGCGCCATATATACCGCTGGTGGTTCGGCAGTGCAGGAAATAAAAATAAATGGCGTCAGCGGCTGGAATTATTCGATTTACGCTGGAACCAAGGGCGCCAAAAAAGAAATGCTGGCGGGCGGTGCTGAAAACATCATCTATTTGCCGTTGCCGGATGCCCTGTATGCGGTTGACACATCCGGTCATCATGCCTGGATTCTCTCGCCCTGGGAATCATCAGAAGGCAACAGCACCAAGGTCAACAACCCCAAAACCTTTCTGACCTGTATTGCGGACAAACAGGCTTGCTATGTGGTTTATGGAGAGAAGAAGGGATACAAGCTGGCTGCAATTGATAAACAAGGTAAATACTTATGGTCTTATTGGTTCGGCGATATTACCCGGGCTTACTTGAGCTTCGATAATAGTGGACGACTGATAGCCAGTGTAAGCTTTAAAAAAGGTACTGCCGGCAACGACAGCAGCAAACTTAATACCTGTAAGCTATATTGCTTTCAGCCGACCGACGGTAAGACTGCATTATGGACCAGCAGCTTCAAAATTAGCAATGAATTAAGTTCGCTTTATATTGCGGCCGATAATAGCATTTATGTCAGTGGCGGGAGCAAGCTCTATGCCATAGAAGGAAGCACCGGCAAGCGTTTATGGGAAGATCCTCTTTTAAAGCTGGTATCTCCACCGGTCGCCAACCCTGCTAACGGAAGGATTTATGCAGGCAGCAGCGATGGCGTCCTATATGCTGTTAATAAATCCGGTCGGATGATCTGGTCCCGTCAATTGGACGGAGCTGTTGAAATGGCTCCAGTTATAAGCTCGGATCAGTATATTTATGTTATTACTAAAAAAGGAAACCTGTATAAGATCATTGACAAGTATAACTAGTACTCTGTAAAATCTAAAACTTTAATTCCCACCGGCCAAATTTTCGCAGGGCTTCGTTGTCGTCAATCGCAATACGTCCAGTATTACTCACTCCTCCGCCTCCCCCTGCGAAAATTTTTCTCGGAGGACATAATAAACTTTTAGACTTTACAAAGTACTTGGAGAAAAGATGTCCCCCGTTTTTTTAAGCGGCCGGGTTCCTGTGAACGAAACAGACAGTGGGTTCTACCCTACTGCCTCGTTGCAACGGTGCAAAAGAAACTGCGCCGCAATTTTTTCCGATGATAAAGAAAAGTTAATAGAGGTGTAATTATGTTATTAACCAGGAAAAGGGCAGTCAATTGTATCATATTTATCTTGATTCCGCTTCTGCTGGGAGGTTTGTTCTATATACCGGTTCAGGCGGTACAGCCCAATGACACGAAAGGTCACTGGTCGGATCAGCTAGTATGCCGGGCCGCTTCGCTGGAGTTAATCAGCGGATATCCTGACAATAGCTTTAAACCGGAAAAGGAAATATCCCAGATGGAAGCCCTGGTTTTGTTTATGAGAGCTGCCGGGTATAACGATAATAAAAAGACAGTTAACAAGAAGGATGTGAAAGCACCCATCAAGGCCCCGCAGGTTTCCTGGGGCCAGAGTTATATGGATATGGCGGTGCAAAACGACTTGTTGCCAGCTGGATGGTTGTCTTCCTTTAACGCCGCTGCGCCTGCAACCCGCGCCCAGGTAGTGGCGCTCATATGTCGCTTGCTGCAATTACCCGTTGAAAATGAGGCAGAGGTTTCGGCGGATTCATTTTTCAGCGATATAAACCAGTCTCCTGCAGAGTACATTCCTTATATAATTGCCTTAAGCGATGCCGGAATTATGAACGGTTATGAGGATGGTACTTTTAAACCCTCAAAAAGCCTTAAACGTTCTGAAGCTGCCGCTATTCTGTCCAGCTTGCTGGATGAGAGCTGGGTTAACATACCCAGTGGACGCCGGGTGGAAGGCTGGGTTCAAAAAATAAGCACTCAGGGCAACAAAAAAGAATTGGAATTAGTGTCCCTGAATGCAGTACAAATAATAAAGCTGGATTCAAGCAGCCGGTTTTTTAATGATAATGAGGAATGCAAAGCCAGTGAAGCCCTAAACTACAAGGTGGAGATATTATTAAACAGCAAAAAGCAGGCCAGTTGCATCTCGCTGCTGGCGAAAAAGCCTGATACGACTCCTGGAGATAAATTAGTTGGCTCTGTAAAATCAGTAGTTATGGGCAAGGACAACATTTTGGTTTTGAGCGACCTGAATAATGAGGAAAGACACATACCAATTGCTTGGAGTGCGGTATTGGATGATGGCGGTAAAGGAAAGACCAAAGGCTTTAACTCTTTAAAAGCCGGGACCTTTGTTCAGGCTTATGTTGATGGCGGCAAACTTATTAAACTTAGTATACTGACTCCCCAGAATATTTCCGGTACGGTCAGCAATTTGTCCAGCAAACGTTTGTCGTTTGCCGGCAATAGTTCCAAAAGCAGTTCAAGCTCCAAAACAACTGTAGATGACGGAAGTTCTGCGAGCACCAAAACAACTAAAAGGCTAAAAATTGCCAAACCCGAATGGTTTAATTATTGGGACCGCGCGCGTATTGTGGACAAAAGCGGAAAGTCCATGGGCAGTGTAATGCGCGGGGATAAGGTGAAAATAACCTATCTGGACGTTTTCCCGGGGGAAATTGATGATGAAATACCCCTGGAGATTATGATTAGCTCAAGGCCTGAATTAAAAAAGGTGAAGGCCGAAGTGGAAAGCACCAAATCGCTGGAGGGTAAATACGGTATCACAGTCAAAAAGAATAAAAACTATGAGGTAGATGAAAAGGTTTCGGTTTATAGTTCGGTATACAGTTCAACAACTTTTGATTTCATCAAGACCGGTGATAAAGTGGAAATGCAAGTCGATGGGGCCGGAGTAGTGATGAAGATAAATATTATTTAAATAAGGTTATTGAATACAACTGGTGGGCGGAACATAGTTTACAAGATAAGCTGCAAAGATCAAATTGGATTAAAGTCCTGTAAAACATCTCCGGCAGCCTTAATTTTACTGATTATACAAGTAAGGAACTGAGCAGAAATTTTGCATTGGTAATATTAAGTATCTCGAAGTTGTTCGCTTTGCCCAAGCCGGGCTGCGGCCAGGAGGTAATATTTAGTTATATAAGCATCTCGAAGGAGTGAAAGTAATAAACGCCATTTCACTATCTTCTTCTATAAGAGTTAACTCAAAATATAGCTAAGTGGGTCAATTGGTTACTTTTAAAGAATTTTTCGTTCACCTCTTGCCAAGATGGTTTTAAAGTATTATCATTGGATATCGATGGGTCTAATTTCTAACTTGAAATGGCCTGGCGAAAGAGTTATAATACTCTTTGCGGGCGGGTGTAGCTCAGTGGTAGAGCCCCAGCCTTCCAAGCTGGTTGCGAGGGTTCGATTCCCTCTACCCGCTCCATTTTTTTGTCCCTGTAGCTCAGCTGGACAGAGCAACGGCCTTCTAAGCCGTGGGTCGGGGGTTCGAATCCCTCCGGGGACGCCACTTATTTAATTAGTTAATATGGTGGGTGTAGCTCAGTTGGATAGAGCACCAGATTGTGGCTCTGGGGGCCGTGGGTTCGAGCCCCATCATCCACCCCATTTTACAAGTTTATCCTTGACAGTGCATAGGCATCCTAGTATACTCATAAACGTTGGGGTGTAGCCAAGCGGTAAGGCAACGGACTTTGACTCCGTCATTCGATGGTTCGAATCCCTCCACCCCAGCCATTTGCAAATTAAATGGGCCATTAGCTCAGACGGTAGAGCACCTGACTTTTAATCAGGGTGTCGATGGTTCGAGTCCATCATGGCTCACCAATTAAAAACAAGAACCCGCGCAGGTTTGCGCGGGTTTTGTGATTCCTGGGGGTTGTGGTTTTTTGCTCTTCGTCGCTCATTCGGCATCATAAATATTATCTATTGGTTAGCTGGTTGCCCCTGAAAAAATCTAATGTAGAATGCATAAATACTCAGCGGAAAGTCTTGCATGGAAAACACCTTCAGCTTTTTTTGCAGTTCAAGGGGTACCGGGCAAATACACATCCTTGTCCTCTGCCCTCTCGTGACATCCGTGTCACTGGCCCTCTTTCCTTTGCTGGGGGTTATTGCCATGCTCCGCAATATCTTTACTCATATTTATGCATCCACATTATCAAACAGGGAGTTTTTTCAGGGGGAACTAATTAGTAGACAATAGTTTCATGGGTAATAAATATTATGCTAATAATTATAGCTTTCAATATTACCCAGTGATAAACTAATAATAGCAACTTTTATCTATTCAGCATTGGTGGTTACGAACTTAGAGAAGGAGGGGGTTATGAATTTTAAACTAAGCAAAGAGCAGGAGATTATCCAAAATGCCATTCGAAAATTGCGACTATTGTGATTTTACCTCCCGGTAAAAAGAGAGAATAGGAAGGCAAGATTACCCAGAAAATATGGGATAGTTAGCTGAAACAATTAGTACATAAATTGCAGAGAGGGGATAAAGTTAATGAATTTTAATTATACCGAAGAACAGCTAATGTTGAAGGACTCAGTGAGAAAGTTTTCAGAGAATGAGATTGCTCCTCTGGTCAAATGGATGGAAACTGAAAAGAGGACACCCTGGGATTTGATCAAGAAGATTAAAGACTTGGGCTGGTGCGGCATCCAATACCCGGAACAATACGGCGGTTCGGGAAACACCTATGTTGAGTATGCAATTATGCAGATTGAGATGGCCAGGGTATATTGTTCAACTGCTTGTACGATCTCGGTAAATGGCATGCTGGGAGCCAATATCATGAAATTTGCCACCGAAGAGCAGAAACTGAAATTCCTTCCGGAACATCTTAATGGCGAGGGGATTGGCAGTTTTGCTTTTACGGAACCATCAACCGGCTCCGACCCGGGCGCTTTGCGTACAACCTGTGTCCGCGACGGAGATGAATGGGTCATCAATGGAGAAAAGAATTTCATTACCAACGCATCTCTGCCCGGGTTAATGGGTATATTCTGCAAGGATGCCGAAATGGGTCCTGGAAAGTGCACGAACATCATCATTCCCAAGGGTATCAAGGGATACTCCACTCCGAGAATTTATGACAAAATGGGCATGCACGGCCTGGAAGTCTGCGATGTGGTATTGGACAATGTAAGGGTGCCCTATGAAAACACCACCGGTGGCGAGGCCATGCGGGGCAAGGGATTCCAGGTACTCTTAGGGTCAACCCAGATTGGTAAACTGTCGGTCTGCGCCCAGGCGGTGGGTATGGCTCAGGCGGCTCTGGAAGCGGCAGTCAAGTATTCCAAGGAGCGGGTACAGCGCGGCAAGCCCATCGCCAATTTCCAGACCATCCAGTCGTTGATTGGCGATATGGCCACTGACGTTATGGTTGGGCACCAGATAGTTCTGGCTACTGCTTTTAAGGCGTCAGAAGGCAAAGAACTGGCCGCCGATGCCGCCAGAACCCGACTGTTCACTTCCGAGGCATGCCACCGGGTGGCCAGCAAAGCCATGCAGGTCATGGGAGCTTACAGCTATACAACCGAGTTCCCGATTGAGCGCATTTTCCGCGATGCCAAGTTAACCGAGATTTATGAAGGTGTAAATGAGATTCAGCGGCTCATATCTTCAACTGATCTGCTTCGATAGCAATGCCGGTTTATTAATGCTAAATGGTTGAGAGTTTATTTGTTAAATTCCAGAGATTTATAAAGGTAAGCATAGCGCATTAACGGAGGGTGCGGCAGGTAATAAAAGTTTTAAGGTTATTGTAAGAAGCTTTAGCAAGATAAGTATTAATTATGGTAAATATTATTGTAAAAAATAAAATTACTCCAATTCCTTCTTGTGCAGACGATAATCAAGGCTGCGGCGCGATATACCCAGATAATGGGCTGTTTTTGTAATATTGCCTTTTTTCATAAGCATAGCCTGACTTATTAACCGGTCAACAAAGGTATCCAGAGGGAAATGGTCTGCAGGCAGTTCAAAATCGCTTTCCTGGTTGAGAATAAAAGTTGAACCTGACATATGATTGTGATCGTTGTTAGTAGCACTATCAATTTGGACTATACCTAACTGCAGGTGCGCAGGCTTTAAAATTGACCCGTCATACATCAGAGTAGCTCGTTCCAGGACATTACGCAATTCTCTGATATTTCCCGGCCAGTCGTATTTTTGCAGCTGATTTTCTGCCTCCAGGCTTATGCTTCGGAAGTTTTTCCCTTTTTCCTGAGCAAAGCGCGACAAGAAATTATAGCTCAGGGGCAAAATGTCTTCACGGTGTTCGCGAAGGGGAGGAATTTGTATATGGGCAATACTTAAACGATAATATAGATCGTTGCGAAAAGTACCTTTTTCCAAGCTTTCCTTTATGTTGACATTGCTGGCTGCTACCAGTCTGCCGTTAAATATGCATTTTTTCAAACCTCCCACGCGGTAGAAATCCTTGTCCTGGATTATTCGCAATAGTTTAGCTTGCAGTTCTACTGGCATTTCAGTTATTTCATCCAGGAACAAGGTTCCGCCCATGGCCAGATCGAGTTTGCCCTTCTGGCCTTTAGGTAATGCGCCGGTGAAAGTTCCCGCTTCATAACCAAAGAGTTCAGTTTCAAACATGGTTGGAGGTATGGCGGCACAGTTTATATCAATAAAAGGTTCAGTAGTCGCTTTCATCCCATAATGAATATAGCGCGCCAGTATTTCTTTGCCGGTTCCGGTTTCTCCTTCAATTAATATGGGTATGCTGGGATCTTGGCGTAAGGATTCAGCGGTGGAATAAATTTTTTGCATTAGTGGTGATGTCAGTAAAACACTGTCGGTACCGGATATTTTGGCATAGGCTTTTTTCCATTGTTCCAACTCACGCTTGGTGTCTTCAGTTACGGCATCTACTGATTCCTGAAAATGATGAGTTAGTACTCTGTTTTGCCTTATTAAATCCTGGTGTTCACTTACTCGTTCTATACATGCGACCAATTCCTTGACATTGACTGGTTTGAGCAGATAATCATAAGCACCGATTCGCAAGGCTTCAACTGCCGTTTGAACCTGAGCATGGGCAGTAAACAAAACTACATCGCTTTCCGGAAGTGGTGTTTGTTGACGGATATGGGTTAATAGCTCCAGGCCGGTCCAGCCAGGCATGCGGATATCACTTAAGACCAGATGAAAATCATTGGAGGCAAATGCTTCCCATCCTTGTCTGCCATCGCTTGCTTCTATAACATGGTGTCCCAGTTTACATAAAAAACTGGCCAAGTATTGACGGCTATCCTCTTCATCATCTACCAATAATATCCGCATTTATTTAAGCCTCCCTCGAGATAGAATATTGGTGTCTAGTATTTGGCAAAGAAGGTAATTCCAGTCTAAAAGATGGTCCTCCCCAAGCATTGGTATAGTGGAAGATAGTGCCTCCCAATCTGCAAACAATGGAATGAACTATAGCCAAACCCAGTCCCATTCCATTACCACCATTACGTGTACTGAAAAAGGGCTCCCATATATTCTGGGCCAATTCCGGTTTGATGCAGGGCCCGTTATTTGCCAGTTCAAGTATTGCTTTATTATTTTCATGGCAGGTACTGCATACAATCAACTTTTCAGGCTGTACACTCTCATCCAGAGATTGCATGGCATCAATCATCAGATTTATCATGATCTCTTCAAGACGCTGTTCTTGTGCTAAAACCAACGGAAGCTTCTTGTC
>JAQUBU010000340.1 GCA_028686565.1 Syntrophomonadaceae bacterium | reverse complement strand
GCGTTGCATTACAGCTAAGGTCTTCACTGCTGCCCATCATCTCCGTTTCACTTCATATGCTATATAGTTAATTTAAACCTATTCCATCCTAGCATTATAGCCAAAAGATGTCCATGTAATGCATCTCTTGTAGAAATTGGCTTTTCATAAAATCTGGGCATAAAATAAAGAGGGTCTAAGCCCTCTAAATTCCATATGGTGCCGATGAGAGAACTCGAACCTCCGTGCCTCGCAGCTTTGAGTTTTTACAAGTTGCTTTGAATAGTACTGCTCTGTAGCTATACTCCTTTTGCTTTGCTTTCGAGCGCTGTTTTATATTGTGCGCGGGCATGGGTCAACATAAGCTTTTTTAATGGTTTTATCCTAAGCAACAACCCCAGGAAGAAAGGGATATCAAGTACTGACTGATTAGCCAAGTGCTGAGTAGCAGTATTAATTCTGCCGCCGACCGCCAACTCCCGGCCTGCCTGTTCAAATGCGGCATAAATTTTCTGGATACACGGGGACGTTCTTTCTGTAACAAAGCTGAAAGCTTTGCGGTGTTATAAATCAGATAAAACCTGGAAAATAATATTTATCGGCAATTTTAGGCCTTGGATGAGTTTTTGCGCATATAAATAAACTGCAAATCCTTAGTAACTTGTTCGGTTTTGTATTCTTTATAACCAAGCTTTAGATAAAGGGCTTGATTCTTTTCACTGCAATGGCCGGTGAAAAGTTCGAATCTGGCTCCTTCAAAAAGTTTCATATCGATATTTTTTTATGTCTTTATCAAAATCCCATTGAATTTCAACATTAGCCATATTGGCCCAAATACACCTAAAACACCGTCGTTCCCTTATTATGGTGTTTTCAGTAAATTCGTTTTATAGGGTTAGCTACGCCTTTTCAACTTTTCTCTGTTTTATTCAATTTTGGTTGGGTTTTAAATATTTTTCTCGTTTGATGTTCTTCATCAAGCACGGCTTCTCTTGCTGGAATTCCTGTAAGTATCCCTAATTCATTCTGTGCTTCAATTACTTTTTCTAACCATAATTGTTTATGATTATCAAAATTTCGGCAGTTTTTCGGTATAAAAATTGGTTTTCCAATTACTAAACGATTCTCTGTCCCTTCAACAGCTTGCTCAATAAAAGTCGGTAAAACAGGAATACCCAGTAATCTAGCTAACCAGAATGCTCCTCGCTCAATATCTTCTGCTCTATCTTTATTTATGTCATAAATTGTTCCTTGAGAGAATATCAGAAAATGCTTTGGTTTTTCGCCTTCAACAAACCACTTTTCTGCAGCTCTTATTGCTGCCATTGACCCACCAGAACTTTTACGGTCAACTGCAAAAATTTTTTCCAACTCTAATATCGGTATTAATTCTTTAGGTATGGAAACACCATTAAAGCAATTTTCTTTAGCGAAAACAAATAGCTCCGGATAAGTATCAGTAACTTGATGCATTAGCTCATAATAATAACTCATTATTAGCGGAGCATCAGAATCAGTTAAATGATTAGCTGCTATTATATAAGAAGTAGTAGTGAAATCTTCCGGTACATTATAAGCTTTAAAATTATATGCCTTTAAAAGCATTTTCTTAGCTTCAATTAGTCTATTTCTTAATTTTTCCGGATTATTTTCTATACTTAATATTTCTTTTATAGAATTCTCATTAAACAATGAAGTGGCATTAAACAAATGCATAATATCCCCCCTAAATTATTTAAAATTCAATTCTATCCTGGACATTGAAATTATTTACCGATAGTTTCATATGAACTCCTCACCAAAATATAAATATATGAAGTTTGTGTCCATGAAAGGGTTACACCGGTGTAACCCCGATTTTTCAGTCGTCCCTGCTTAGAAAAAACCTCTATATAAATACCGTCTCTACGAATCCATTTTTCTAGCGATAATATAGTTAACTGCATGTTGATGAGGGATATCAGCTGAATTACAGTCAATTATTCGCTCCTCACATTGAATGATGTCCCAATCATAATAATATCTAGCCAAGTCGCCAGACAAGTAATAAAATTCGTTTCTATCCCAGTCAGGCGCAATCTTAATAAATGGCTTTTCAACAAAAACCAGATGTGCATTTAATCCGCCATGGCATGTTTGCCGTTTGTATTTTTCAAAATGTTTTTGCCGTTGCTCCAATGGTAAAAATTGAAGTGATCCCATGGAGTAAATCACATCATATAAGTCAGTGAATTCATATCCAATCATATTTGCATTAAGTGTATTTACTGTGCACTCAGCGGACTGACAATACTGCTTGATTTTTTCTATGCCATGTACAGATAGTTCTAACGAATCTACTTTAAATCCGCACTTGGCAAAGTAGATTGAATCTCTTCCCTCGCCACTACCAATATCTAATAAGCGTTTGCCTTCATCAATTCTAACTGGCATGATTTTAACAACTTGTTCAGCAAGTAAAGAATGCTTTAATCCCCAATAGTATTGTGTCTTCTCATATTCATCATCATACGGACTTGCTTTTTCCATTAAATTATTGC
>JAQUBU010000063.1 GCA_028686565.1 Syntrophomonadaceae bacterium | reverse complement strand
AGCTTGCCCGCATACTTTCAATTTAATTAGTGCCATCGCCCTGTCATAGCTATGAAACTAGCGTACTTGTCATAGCTATGAAACTAGCGTTTTGTCATTGCAAGTGCAGCGCCAACCTGTCATTGCGAGCGCAGCGCGGCAATCTTCCCCCGTAATTGACTACATAAATGAAAAATGCTCTAACGCTTTTCGTTTACCGTGGCGGGCTAAATACCCGTGAGAATTGCGAGGAGCTTAAGCGACGCGGCAATCTTCCCCGGTCATTGTCAATAAATGAAAAATGATCTGCGCTTTTCGTTTACCGTGGCGGGTTATTACCCGTGAGAAATGCGAGCGGTAGAGAAGATATAAAATGACTTGGCGATGGATGGATTGCTTCGCTGCACTCGCAATGACATATAAGATAGCTCGCGATGTTCGTCAATATGGAATTTTAAACAGTATATTTTATTGCTTTTTCGGGCTTTTCAGCCTGTTCTTTTGGTCAGAAAGTTGAGTTCAAAATTAACGGTGCGTTATTTATCAAAGAATAATTCCAGATACGGAAAGAGGTGTGTGAATGAGAAAAACAAAAGTTATTTGTACCATTGGGCCCGCCAGTGAAGAGATAAGCGTTCTTAAAGAAATGATCGAGGCTGGGATGAATGTAGCCCGCCTTAATTTTTCCCACGGAAGTCATGAAGAGCATCGGCAGCGAATTGCCAATATAAGAGAAGCCCGCACGCAGGCCGGTAAAACCATAGCGATAATGCTAGATACCAAAGGGCCTGAGATTCGTACCGGTAAATTAAGGGCAGGTAAAATTAATTTACAGGGCGGTCAGAAATTCGTCCTTACCACTCGCGAGGTGGCAGGTGACAATGAAGTAGTACAAATTACCTATGATGCACTGCCGGCTGAGGTTGAACCGGGCAATAATATACTTCTGGCTGATGGACTTATTAATCTGCTGGTGGAAGAAACCAGTGACAGCGATATAATTTGCAAAGTTATAAATGGTGGAGAATTAGGGGAAAAGAAAGGGGTAAATGTTCCGGGAGTAAGGATCAAGCTTCCTTTCCTGAGCGAAAAAGATAAAGAAGATATTTGTTTTGGGATCGAGCAGGAGATTGACTTTATTGCTGCATCATTTGTTAGAACAGCGGAAGATGTCTTGGAAATCAGGAGATTACTGGAAAAATGCAATGCGGATATAGACATTATTGCCAAGATTGAAAGCCAGCAGGGTGTGGACAATCTCGAAGGAATTATCAAGGTGACAGATGGAATAATGGTAGCGAGGGGAGATCTGGGGGTAGAGATAGCTGCTGAAGAAGTACCGCTGGTACAAAAAATCATAATTGAAAAGTGCAGTCCCAGCGGCAAAATGGTCATTATTGCTACTCAGATGCTGGAATCCATGATAGTTAATCCCCGGCCTACCCGGGCAGAGGTTTCTGATGTTGCTAATGCCATATTTGATGGGGCTGATGCTATCATGCTGTCTGGTGAAACCGCAGCAGGGAAGTATCCGGTAGAAGTTGTTAAAACCATGGTAAGAATAGCCAGCAGGGCTGAAGAAGTCCTGCCTTATCAGGAGATATTGCGCCAGAAACGCCTGCAGGGCAACCTATCGGTTACAGATGCGATCAGCTATGCTACATGTGCAACTGCACTTAGTTTGAATGCTTCCGCTATCATTACGCCTACGGTTACTGGTTATACACCCAAGATGGTAGCAAAATACCGCCCTCAGGCCAAAATCATAGGGGTTACGACTAAACCCCGTATTTTAAACAAATTAGCTCTGGTGTGGGGAGTATACCCGAAGCTTATACCGGAAACCTCAGGAACCGATGACTTATTTAAAGAATCTGCTCAGGCTGCCCTGGACGGTGGTTACATTGATAATGGCGATCTGGTGGTACTTACCGCTGGCGTACCGAGCGGTTTTGCCGGAGGTACTAATCTGCTCAAAGTTCATGTAGTTGGCGATATTCTCGTGCAAGGTATCGGCATTGGCAAGGAACCAATAAGCGGCAGGGTGAAAATTGTTATTTATCCCGAGGACTTTCCTCGAATTGAATCTGGTGACATTGTGGTTACCACTAGCGCTGACTGCAGTTTGGCACCTTATCTGGACAAGATTGCGGCCCTGGTAGCGGAAGAGGGAGGACTTACCTCCAATGCTGCAATTATGGGATTAAATGCCAATATACCAGTTATTGTAGGCGCTCATAAAGCTACTGATATTTTGGCAGACAATATGCTGGTAACCATTGATACAGGAAATGGTCATATATATCGGGGGCTAGCCCGAGTTCGATAATAATAAATGTAATAAGAAAAAGAGGCTATCCCTAAATCCAAGCTGGACCTTCGGGATAACCTCTTTTTTTTCACTTAACTTATTTTCCTTTAAAGGTAGGCTTTCTCTTTTCTACAAAGGCGCCCATTCCTTCAAATTTGTCTTCAGTTGCACAGCACATACCGAACATATCAGACTCAATGCTCATACCGGTATCAATGTCTACCTGCAATCCCTTGCCAATGGTGAATTTGCTGTAGCCAACTGCCAGGGGAGCTTTCTTGGCGATCTTGGCTGCCATTTTCTTGGCTGCATCCATTAACTGATCTTGAGGATAAACATGGTTAACCAGACCTACGCGATAAGCTTCGTCAGCTTTTATTACATCACAGGTGTAAATCAATTCTTTGGCCCGGCCTTCACCGATCAAGCGAGCCAGTCTCTGTGTGCCGCCGAAACCGGGGATAACACCCAGACCAGTTTCAGGCTGTGCAAAAATGGCAGTTTCCGAAGCCAGTCTTATGTCACAAGCCATAGCCAGTTCACAGCCTCCGCCCAGAGCAAAACCGTTGACAGCTGCAATTACTGGTTTTTCCAGTAATTCTAACTGACGCATAACCTTTTCTCCTACATCCGAGAAATATCTGCCTTCGGCAGGGGTAAGCGGCAGCATGAAGGTGATGTCAGCGCCGGCCACAAAGGATTTGTCTCCTACACCGGTAACGATAACAACTTTAATGTTGTTGTCAGCTTTGATATCTTTTATGGCTGCTTCCAACTCAAAAAGGGTATCGCCATTAAGTGCGTTGAGAGCTTTGGGGCGATTGATGTAGAGTATTGCTAAATAATCTTCTTTTTCAAGAATAAGATTTTCAAATGCCATTACTATTTTCCTCCTTAAAAATAATTTACTAGTAAGGCTGTTAGAACAATCCTTATGATAAACGGGGGGCGATATTATTAAAATATGCCCCCGTTATTATCTATTTAAAAGAATAGTCTATTTACTGTAATCGTAGAAGCCTTTGCCAGTTTTCATTCCCAGCCATCCAGCGCGAACCAGTTGTTTCAACGGGGGAGCTGGACGATATTTGGGATCTCCGGTCTCAGCGAACAGAGTTTGGCAAACTGCCAGAGCGATGTCAACACCAACCAGGTCACAGAGGGTAAGCGGACCCATCGGCCAGCCAGCTCCGAGTTTCATAGCGGTATCGATATCAGCAGTGCTTGCCAGGCCTTCATACTGTATGAAAGCAGCTTCGTTCAAACCAGGAAGAAGTATTCTGTTTACTACAAAGCCAGGACCTTCTTTAACTTTTACAGGAACTTTGCCGATTTCTTTAGCAAAAGCGACAACAGCTTCTAAAGTAGCATCGGAAGTTTGGACCGCAGGAATTACCTCGATAAGCTTCATAACATTGGCCGGATTAAAGAAATGTACGCCTATAACCTTGTCAGTTCTCTTGGTAATAGCAGCTATTTCAGTAATCGAAAGTGAAGAAGTATTGGTAGCCAGGATGACGTCAGGTCCCATCAGGGCATCCAGCTTGGTGTAGATTTCTTTTTTGAGGCTCATTACTTCGGGAACAACCTCAATTACCAAGTCGCCAGCGCCGAGATCAGCAAAATTGGTGGTGCCTTTAATGCGGCCGGTTACAGCATCTGCGGTTCCTGCTTCTGCTTTGCCTTTTTCTTCGGCTTTCAACAAGCCTTTTTTTATGTTGGCAATAGCCTTGTCAACATATTTGATGTCAATATCATAAAGAATAACATTTTTGCCAGCGGCTGCAATAGCCCATGCAATACCCTGTCCCATAGTTCCTGCGCCTAATAAAGCAACATTATTGAATCCCATAAATAAGTAACCCCCTTATATTTTTTCTTTAATCTCTAGGAATAATTCTCTATCTAGTCTGCTGAAACATTTTGCCTTGCCCTATCACCTCCCAGTGTTCTCTTTAAACTATGATAGTTATAATAATTTATTAATAAACTTATACTATCATAATAACTATGCAATTATCATACCCGTTCGTATAACTGGCTATCAAAATCGACATTTTAGCAACTAATTAACTGGTTTCCCAAGATATTTCGAGGTGTAGTATTATCCGAATTCAAGCCACATATGTACACAAAAAGCAACACAATTAAGACGGATAAAGGGTAGAGAATGGAATTAGCGTATGTCTCTCAAGGAGACACTGTCTCTATTTGAGACGGCACATTCCTTTATACTATTATCTAGCTAGCATCCGAAGATACTGCGGAGCAGTTTCTTCGGCACCGCTGTAACGAGGCGGGGGATTTAGAAACTGCCTCGTTTTTTTAATAGGAAACGGTCTGTATAAAGAGGTGGTGGACAGATTTTCGCCTCGTTATGGATATACTTCGCTTCACTCATCTCTAATTCCTGCTCATTTTAATACTAATATTGTTACAAGTTAATATTATACTTACTTATCTTGCGATAAAGAACTGAGCGGTGGATATTTAATGCTTTAGCAGCCCTGCTTTTATTACCGGCACAGTTGTGTAAAGTGCTGCTGATAACTTCTTTTTCATACTGTTCCAATATGGTTTCCAGAGTATTCTGAAGCCGAACAGAGCCTGGCTGAGTTTTGCTGGAGATAATATGGACTGGAATATGCGAGATACTTATAGTATTACCATCACTGAAGTTAATTGCCCGTTCAATGGTATTTTCCAGTTCACGGACGTTTCCCGGCCATTCATAGTTTGCGAAATGTTCAATTACTTCGTCATCAATAGTTTCTATATGAGTATCCAGTTTATGATTTAACCGGCGTAAAATAGCATTGCACAATACTTCAATATCATCTATCCGTTCTCGCAAAGGACAAAGATTTAAAACAATAACATTCAAGCGGTAGAACAGATCTTCACGGAATTTGTTTTGCGCAACCAGTTGGAGAAGGTCTTTATTGGTAGCAGCAATTACACGTACATTGACTTTGGTGGTACGAACTGCACCTACTCTTTCCAATTCTCTTTCTTGCAGGACTCTTAAGAGTTTAGCTTGCATTGTAATTGACATATCGGCAATTTCGTCCAAAAATATAGTACCTTGCTCAGCCAGCTCAAATTTGCCGGGCTTACCTTCTTTCAATGCTCCCGTAAAAGCCCCTTCGGCATAACCGAACAGCTCGGATTCCAGCAGTGGTTCCGGCACAGCGGCAGAATTTACTTTAATAAAAGGTCCGTGGCGGCGGGGGCTCAGATTGTGAATGGCATGGGCAAGCATTTCTTTGCCAGTTCCGCTTTCACCGGTAATCAGAACTGCTGATATAGTACGGGCAGCTTTGGACGCGAGTTCTTTTTGCTGAATTAAAGACTGGTTATTACCGACAATATGGTTAAAACAATATTTGGCGGTCCCGTTTTGATGTTTGTTGTTTAGTGACTCGTTTACTGACTTACGATGCTCCTTAAGCATGGTATTTTCCATGTAGTCCAGGAATAGATGCATATGCTCGTCCGCAAAATGCTCCTGCTTGTGCAGAATTATGTAACAGATAAAAGAATCAGATTCAATCCCTATTAAACCCCTGGTGACTATAATATCGGAGTTATTAATAGATTCCACGCTCTTAAGCTTTTGCTCTTTGTTTTGTAATAAAAGGTTTAACTTAAAAATAGGATTTACGGATTCGGCGTTCTTTTTTAAAATATCCTGGGGTTTGATGCCCAGGATATTAGCAGCTTTCTGGTTAATGAATAATATATTAAAAAAGGAGTCAGTTATAAGAATGCCGTCGTTGATATTTTCCAGGACAGGGTAAAAAAGCTCTGGCGAATGCAGTTCAAGATTAAGCGACATTACTTATTCACCTCAATTTGCCACTTGCTAAGTATTCGGATTATCTTTGAAACTCCTGCTGACTTCCTGCATAGTACTTTGTTGAATTATCGCATTGAGAGTAGCATAATCAATATTTCCGGTTGCATGGAGACTGTTTTTATTCTGAAAGCTGCGGACAAAATCGTTGAAATTGTCGCTTTCATTCATACCAAGGTCATAAAGCATTTCTTTCAACAAATACCGTTCCTCATCGCCAATATCGATGTGGTTGGCAGCAGCGGGTGAGTTTACAGCTTGAGTGCCTGGAATACTTGAATCAGCATCAGGCGAAATGGAGCCAGTTGGCTCACATTCTGTTTCAGCCATTGTTTTTTCCTCTTCTGTGTCAGTAGATATAGGTTTTTCCTTAAGTATTTCAGTTTGACGAACAATATAATTAATATTGCTTATTAATCCAATAGTAGAGCCTAGTATAATAGCAGCAGCTAACAGGAAGATCAGAAAGAAGAAGTTGCCTTTTTTAATTTTGCCTTCTTTCATCTTAAAAGTCCTCCCTCCCCATAATTAATACTAATTTTATGATAAAACGCACATTATTACAATTCCTGATTTTGATTATTGAAAAGAAAGGAGTATGCTGATACCAATAGTTTTGCTTCAAAGTCGATTACAATATAATAACAAAGGAAAAGATAGGATTATATTGGAATTGTATGCGAAAGTATTTATAGAAAAACAAATTGTCAAAGGAGAACAATATGGAGATAAAGCCTATAAAAAAACGACTCCAACTTTATGGTTTTAATAATCTTACCAAAACGCTTAGTTTTAACTTGTATGATATCTGCTATGCTATTAAACCTGAACATAGCAAAGAATACATTGAATATATTGATGAAGAATATAATGCGGAAAGGCTTACCAATATACTTAATGATGTAGCCAAGATTATAGGGGCCACTATTCTTAATATAGCCATGCAGGATTATAATCCTCAAGGTGCCAGTGTCGCTATTTTGATTGCAGAAGAGGATAGCCGGAGTGATGGAACCGAAGGTTGCCGGGAATCGCCGGGTCCCTTGCCGGAGGCGGTGATCGGGCATCTGGATAAAAGTCATATTACGGTTCATACTTATCCGGAGAACCATCCTGACAAAGGAGTCAGTACCTTTAGAGCGGATATTGACATATCGACATGTGGTAAAATTTCCCCTTTAAAAGCCTTGAATTATTTAATTCACTGCTTTAGACCGGATATTGCTGTGATTGATTACCGGGTAAGAGGCTTTACACGTGATCTTGACGGCAAGAAGTATTTTATTGATCATAAAATCAATTCCATTCAGAACTATATAGCCAGCAGAACTCGAAATCTTTATCAAATGATCGATGTAAATGTGTATCAGGATAACATTTTTCACACTAAAATGCTTTTGAAGGAATTTGATTTAAATAACTATCTTTTCGGAACAGCGAAACAGGATTTAAAAACCAGAGAAAAGAATAAAATAAAACAGCAAATTAAAAAAGAAATGATAGAAATATATACAGGACAAAATATACCTGGATAAAGTACTTTTATTAAATAAAACACTAGTACTTTGTAAAGTCTAAAAGTTTATTATATCCTCCGAGAAAAATTTTCGCTGGGGGAGGCGGAGGAGTGAGTAATACTGGACGTATTGCGATTGACGACAACGAAGCCCTGCGAAAATTTGGCCGGTGGGAATTAAAGTTTTAGATTTTACAGAGTACTAGTACACTAGTAATTAACTGTATACTGGTGTTTGTTTTCTTCAACCGATACTAGTTGCTTTTCATTGGCAGTAATTGTGCAGGGTCGGTAATAGCGCCGATTTTAACGGCGAAAGATGTTTTCTTGGCAATATCTTCATCAGTTATAATATGCACATCCAAAAGTCCGTCGCTAGCATAACCGGTTTTCAGATAATTCATTTCTGCCAGTGAATGGCTCCAACCAGATAGCCATTTTTCCAATAAGGTTCTCTGTTCTTTGCTTCCATCAAAATGAAGTACCAGATCTATATCACTGCCAGGGCCTGCGGTGCCATTGTTGGTACTGCCGATTACATAAATAGCCTTGACTCCAA
This sequence comes from Syntrophomonadaceae bacterium, assembly GCA_028686565.1. Classification (GTDB taxonomy): domain Bacteria; phylum Bacillota; class Syntrophomonadia; order Syntrophomonadales; family Syntrophomonadaceae; genus JAQUBU01. The sequence goes on along the minus strand of JAQUBU010000063.1, from coordinate 2,274 downwards.
AACTGTTCCCATCTAATCGATGGGCAATACGTTCAGCCATATACATGCGCCAGCGCCAGAAACGGTCATCATAACGGTCCTGGGAAATATCTGAATAGTCCAGAAGAAAACTGTCCCTTGAATTTTCAGCAAGATTTTGTGCTGTGATAGGAGCCAGGTAGCCCAGAGCTTCTTGCAGGTCGGCATTCATGTTTATGTGCAGGAAATCTCCCCCGGTAGCCTCAGGAACATCAATAACCCGGATTACATTTTCAAGCTCGCTGAATTCTGGCAGAAGTTGAACTAGAAGATTCTTGGAGCGTTTGAGGAAAATTTCATTAAAGACTACATCTTTATTGTCGGGATATAGGGGGAGGTAGCGAATATTAGCTTCAACCAAGTCCTGGAAAAAATGTGTACCAAATGACAGTTCTGGCATGTAATTGGACTTTTGACGAGCTATTTCAATTAAGGCTGCGGTGTTGCTGATATCGGAATAACTAACCTGTACTCCCATTTTAATATCTCCCCGGCTTCCCCAACGGCCTGGTCCCATTAATATAAAACGTTGCCGGGGAAGAAGGGTATTCAGGATACCTACTGCTTTACCTACGTTCAATAATTCATCCAATTCATGAAGGTAATTGTAAGCTTCGGGAACAACATATACCACATGCGAGATATTGGCTATGCTGCCATTGGATATGTAACGACCAGCAGAAAATATAACCTTCTTGGAAGGGATATCTTTGGGGATTACTGATGGTACACTGTTGTCACCATAACCCTGAGGCCTGCATTGCAGTAAATAGAAGTCTTTTCCATCGGAAGCAAACTCAATGTCTACCGCTGTTCCTAATTTATCCTGAAGAACATTGAGAATAAGCTTAACTTTTTTATTGAAAGCAGTATCACTAAGCAAACCATCAAAATTAACCAGCAAATCATCATGTTCATAATCAATTTGAAATGCATTTAATTTTTCAACATAATTCTCCTTGTAGGCTGAAACCAAATTATGCAGGAATGGAATACTTGGTCCGTATTGCTTTATCAGGAGAGAAATTTCCATGGTTTCAAAAGAGTCATTCTCCAAGTCAATAAGATCAATTTTTTTAGGTGAATAATGTTTGATTTCTTCTGGTACAATGTTAACCCGTAAACCGGGCTGGCCAGGTGAAATTAAGACTGGAAAGTCATCACTTAAACGGTCTACTGCTCGAGTTCCCAAGCCCATTACCAGCCTTATCAAGCCATCTTCCCGCTTTATTCGCGGCGACCAGCGGAACTCGTTGTTGCTGACTGCTACTCCAGCATAAAGAGGAAAGAAATACTGTCCTACTTTGGTTCCTACTACCTGCTGAATCATGATGCCCATTTCTTCGTGAAAATCTAAAAGACCTCGTTCGGCGCGGTAATTAATGGAATCGGGACTATACACTGAAGCATAAACCTCTACGATGGCATCGGTTAGTGCTTCCAGCCGCTCTTTTTTACTTCCCTGGTTGGACAGAAAGAGACTTTTATATTTACCCGAGAAGGCAGCTCCCATCTGGTCTTCCAAAAGACTGGAACTGCGTACAATCAAGGGAACATCCCCAAAATCATCCAGAGCCATGGCCAGGCTCTGGATGATTCCAGGCGGAAACTTTGAATTTTTTAATATCTGAATGATGTTGGGGTAATCCATACGAATTTCCGGCAAATCTTTATATTTTTGCTCATTGAGTCCTTCGAGCTTGTTGTAATGCAGAAACTCAGTTAATGCGTCAGTAGTAATGCACCAGGTTTTGGGAATTTTTATACCTTCGAATAAAGGATGTTCTTCGCTTTCTTTGCGCAAAATTTGCTGTGCTAAGAACAGGCCGGTACTTTTACCACCGATCTTGCCATGACTTTTAGCGGGAAATATTAAACGCTTAACTAAATCGTAAAAATGACCGATTCCAAGGTATTGCTTGGCAACTTGTATAAACTCTAAATTGTCTGATAAGAAGCGGTGGATTAGGGCCACCTCCAACCAGCGTTCGGTCGCAGAGTAAAGCATATTAGTATCCCCGGCAATGGTCCGATATCTCATAATTGCTTCTATTATCTCATCTAACGAAGCATCAATGCGGTCTACTGTTTTAATAAGAAAATAGGCTTTTTGTTCTTGTATCCATTTGTTTAAACGCAATGAAATTTCACTGTCGCTCAAATTTTGAGCCGCGATTTGAAAAGTCCTCTGGCTGATATGGTTTACATTAGCCAGTGGTAATTTGGCACTGGGATAATTAACCTCTCCCTGATGAA
>JAQUBU010000062.1 GCA_028686565.1 Syntrophomonadaceae bacterium | reverse complement strand
GTTTTGTCCAGTATATATTCTGGGAACCCTTAACCCCAACAAACTCAGCAAATCAAGGTTGTCCGGTCCAATTCCAGATTTTCCTGCCAGTTCTTCCACAGTAATAGCTTCATTATCCTGTTCGCCAATAAAAACTGCTTCATCACCAATTTCCACATTGTTTATATGATTTATATCAACAATGCAGTGATCCATGAAAGGCTTGGCCAAAATCGGTGCTCTTTGACCATGTATTAGAACATCACCCTGGTTTATATAGTAGAGAAAATAAGCATCGGCATATCCTAAAGGCAGTGTTGCTATCCGTGTAGCTTCGTTAGTAGAATAATTCCAGCCATAACCTATGCGGAAATTACTTCCTACTTCTTTAATACAAGTAACCCGTGCTTTTAATTGCATCACGGGTTTAAGCAAATCATCAATATACTGATTTCGGCAACGCATTCCATACAGCATTATGCCGGGTCTTATCATATCATACTCGCTGCCGGTCACCCCCAGAGCCGGGCTGCTGGCAGTATGAACCAGCGGTATTGTTATTTTAAGAGCCGGCAATTCATTCAAAATAGCCTGAAACTGTCCAAGCTGCTCCAACGCGTGATTTTTGTTGCAGCCATAGGCAGAATTGAGATGAGTATATATGCCCTCAAGCTCCAGCCATTCCAAGTTTTTTATATACTTGAGCAGTTCCAGGCAATCCTTGGCCAGAACTCCGGCGCTGCCCATCCCGGTGTCCACTCTGACATGAACCTTGATCACCTGTTTTCTTTCCCTGGCAATATCATTGAGACAACGAGGGAAAGCATAATCCCCTACTGTAGCAGTCAGCTGAAAGGAAGCAATCTTTTCCGCCTCTGCATGACTTGGAATACACAGCAAAAGTATGGGCGCATTAATATTATTATTGCGCAATTCAACCCCTTCGGCGACAGTGGCAACTGCTAAATGGGCGACCCCATTATCGAGCACGGTTTTAGAAATTTGGCCAACACCGTGTCCATAGGCATTGGCCTTGACTACCGCCATAACCTTTGTCCTCTCGCCAATAAGGTTTTTGGCTATTTGCAAATTATGTACTAACCGGTCCAAATCCACTTCAGCCCACATTGGCAACTTATGCTCACAACTATACAAAATAAAAATCCCCTTTAAGCATCAAAAGAAACTGCAGAGCAGTTTCTTTCACACCGCTGCAACGAAGAACCCGCCATATTTCTTGTAAAATAGGAACCTGACGCTTAAAGCAACAAGGAACCTATTTTCACTTCGTTATACTATACAACCTGTATTTAATCAGCTATTTCTTAAATAAAATTAATTAGCCTGCTGAAGTGAACAAGGATATTGGTCTGATATATTTCTATTTTAAAGCCCAGACAGCCGTCTTCCAGCAAAGCTTTCTGCTGCTCCCGATCACCGCTGTCTACTTTAATGGCGGCTTTCCGGTCAACAAATACTGGCTGCTCCCAGTCCTGAAATAATACATAGCGCAAATGCCCGCTGTATTTTATTTTCAGATCTGCTATCATCAGTCCCAGATCAAGCGAATTGGCAAGAGCAGGATAATTATGGCAGGCCACCGTAGAATAAAGGTAACGAAATTTACCTGTTTGTCTAGTCAGATTAATTGCTTCCCGGTATAGGAGCTTTTGCAATCCCAGCCCGCGGAAATCAGGGTGAACCAAACCAGCTTCTATATGGGCTACCCTGGCCAATTCCCCCTTTTCCAGGCTGTCAATGCCCAGATTGTCAGGATCTTCGCCGGGAAAACGCACAGCTGCGTAAGCAATCAATCGGTTTCCAAGATTAAATATTCCCAGGCTGAAACCTTTGTTATTCAGCATATCCATTGCTTCTTCAGGTAAAAGCGGGTAATACAGGCTCTGATCGCTAAGATTGCGGCCTACCTCGCTTTGTAAATCTATAATCTCTGCTAGATTATGCTTTGAAAGTTTTTGTATTTTCATCAACTGATCCTGCCTGAGTAGTAAATCTGGGACGAGCCAGAAGAATAAACAACAACAGCATGCCCAGACAAGCCAATCCGATCATGCCTACACTTATCCCTGCCCCTAAAATGGCCAAACTTCCAAATATGAATGGCCCGGTTACCTGCCCCATTCTGCGCACCATACTATAATAAGCGAGTGCTTTACTTTCACCCATTTGCCCGGTAGCCTGCAGCGAAAGAAAGTAATTGTTTTGAGCTACTACTCCGAAGCTGTCAGCCAGGCCGAGAATCAGGATTGCTGCCAGAGCAGCATACAGAGTTCCCCATTTGGCAAATATAATTAAGGCCGCAGCGGTCATAAATGCTGATAAAATAGAACCCCGGCGGACATCCAGGATTTTTCCCATATAATGCCCCAGGTATGGACCAAGGTAAACAATACAGAGACCATAGAGCAAGAACCCGCGGCCAATATTGGATGTCGAGAGATTTATGCTGGCACCAAAGAGGGGGAAGAAATAATCCATGAACATGCTGCATACTGCCAGAGGAAGGGTCAGGAGAACAAAGAATACCAGGATACTTGGATTGCTAAGGAACTCAAATACCCCTAAACCAGCCTCCGGTTTTTCGCTTGCCGCACTATTATCAGCTGTCCCTTTCTCCATGAAACGGTAAACAAAATAAGCAGTGATCACAATACCGCCTAAAGCCACAAAGAACACATTGGAAAAACCAATTCTGTCCGCCAGCATGGCACCAATGGCTATACCACAATTAAATCCGGCAAAAATACCGGAATTATATGAAGATAATCCCTTAGTCTTTTCTTCCAGGGATGGGGCAGATGTGCAATAACTGCGCATGGCCATCCAGGAAAATCCGTAGCCGATACCGGCTACCCCTCTTGCCAGAATGAACATAATACCATTCCAGGCCAGCCCGGATAGCAGAGACCCGGCCAGGAGGAACAGCAAGCCTACAAAAAATGGGGGACGCCAGCCCTTTTTATCAATAATATAGCCGGTAACTATTATGGAAAGACTGACACATAGCAATTCCATTGATATGGGCAAGCCCAGGACCACATCTTTGGACAAGCCAAATAGGGGCTGATACAAATCCTTCATCATTATGGGAATATAGGAAACCGCCATACTGGAAGCCAGGAAAAAGAAGAAGGCCATGGGGCGTATAAACTCAATTTGGCTAAATCCGCCTATGCCGCTATTCGCAAGTGTATTTTTCCTGCGGAAATCATCAACTTCCTTTTGCAGTATAAGCAAGAGAAATATCGTAATTTCCACCATAAAGAAAAAGGCAATAATCAAAACCGTCAAAGCATCCAAAGCAATTTCGGTAGTCCGGCCCTTTATGTATTTTTCAGATACACTTATATCAATACTGGTACTTATGCCCGCTTGCTGACCTTTGTTATCAGCTGCCAACGGCAGATTAAACCGATATAAATCATTTTTCCCTTCAAGCAGGGTATTCTCAGACTGAGCAACAGCTTCAGCTGCCCCTGCTTTCTCGCTGACAATATTTACATCATCTATTTCCGGTACTGCTTCTATTACTTTTTGCAGCCAATTATCAACCTGGTACAAATCTTCATAGGAGATACCCTTGGCAATAACCGAATTAATGTCTTTCTGAATAATATTAGCCGTAAGCATGGTGTTTTCCTGAGCTATATCCATATACAAATCTTTATACATATTAAAATTCAGTGAAGCATAAATGATCTGGGCTATGCCGAACACCAGCAAGATGACCATCAAAAAACGCTTGCGGTCAACTTCTCCGGCCTCATCCATAAAATCTATTTTTGAATAGAGCAGCAAAAGCAGCGCACCGGCAATAATAGCAATAATCAACAAATACAGCAAAGTCTGGGCCTGCGGAATAGCTACCCGGGAACTGATTATCTCTTCATCGAAAACCATGTCCAGGGTTCCTATCCAGTCGCGATCCCGGTCATGAAGGGGCAGGAATACATGATAATCATTTTCATACGGCAAAGCTAAGAAACTTTTTCCTTTGGCCTTTTTAAAATCCATATTTTCGAGCAGATAAGAGGGAAGAACCTGGTTTTCGACTTTACCTTTAAGGTTATATAGTACCTGACCGTCTTTCCTGATTACCTGAACATTTTTTATATTGGGTGAGTTGTTTTTGGCTTCACCCAGGATTTTCTCCATATCAAAAAAGTTGTTAAGGGGTTTGCCGTATTTAACTGCATATTCTATGTTGCGTACTGCATCGTTTCCTGCCACTGCATAGCTTCCTACCAATGATTCGGTGTAGTTGGCCCGGAATGAAGAAATATTAAGGGCCCCGGCAAAGCTTAGAGCTAATATTAATAACAACATAACCGACCCGATTAAGATTGATCCTTTTTTAAATGACATTTATATATTCCCCCTTAACTTCAATTGCTGATCTGAGTTGTGTCCACACGCTGGAATATTTCATCAGCCACCAAAAGAATTTCGAATGGGGGCTTAAAGCCTATTTTTCTGGCTATTTCCAGGTTAAGAGCAATATGGGGGACATTTTCAAAGACCTGAGGCAATTCCCGCGCTGATTGCCCTTTTAATAAGCACACTATGGTCTCTGCGCCGAATAAACCTATACCGCTAAAATCAGCCCGGGCGACACTTATTAGTGCTCCGCTCATTACTTCTTCGGTTCCTAACTGCGAAAATACCGGGATCTTACGATCATAAAACGGGGCCAAAAGTTCGGGCAATCTTGAACTTTCAATAGGAGCCATCGTCAAATACATGGCATCCACTTCCCGCGCCAGTTTTTGATGAATTTGCATTAGATCTGCATAATATCTTTCCCGATCCTCATCATTGGCTGGTTCCTTGATAGGATATGATACAACCTTAAAGCCCTCTTCGGCTGCCACTTTCTGTGCATCATCTACCGCCGCATAGATTCTTCCCAAACTGGAATCCTCGTAAATCATCCCCATTTTTTTGAACTGGAAAATATCATGGAAAACCGTCATCTGCCGCTGATAAAGCCGGGAATCCATATGGGCCCAGATATGTTTGTTGCCCGAATCGTTGTCCGCCTTGATGATATCGGAACGAACCGCATTACTGGTGGAAAAAACGGCTGCCGGAACCTGATGTAAATCATTGGCCAGAGCTTTTCCCGCCCGGGTTCCCATGCCGATTACCAGATCTATATCCTGGTTTTGCAAGCGCTTGATAACTGCATCTTCAGGCTGTTCGCCTTCCATCAGGCTCAAGGTGAAATGGGCATCACCGACAAATTCAAGATAAGGTGAAATCTCATGCGTTGCCAGCCAGTTCCACATGACCCTGGTGTCATCCTGACCTTTTACATATTCCAAACCTTCCGTGTTATTTATCCAGCCCAGCTTTTCCAAGCCTATAACCAGTGCATAAAACGTTCCGGCATAATTGGTAAATGGTTCAGTTTCGCAATAAGCCAGGCGAAATTTTCCTCCCTTATTATTAGCAGGATCGAGAGTTATTTCTGCATCCGTCTTCTTATTTACCGCTAAAACAGGTACCGCCAGCAGACAAATAATTATAAGCAATCCTATAAGAACACGTAATTTGCCAAATCTCAATTCTTTTGCCCTCCCTTTAACTATCAGCTGGCTTCCGGTAAGCCCACCACCTGATTCGTACATGAGTTATCTTGGTAGTCTGACATCTGACCCCAACACGAAATGTCCCTTTTTGGGGGTAAACCACGGTACCAATAGCCAACCGGGGCGCTATGGAATCATACGGACTTTTGTGGAATACTTCATAAGCCCCAAAGAATATCTGTTCACTATGTTGTGGTATTTCCATCAATTCTTCATCAGTGCTTTCTTCAACCCCGGTAACAATAAATACCGGTCCCTTGCCCAGACCATGGTCTATTTCTTCGGAAAAATAACTCTTGCCTGCTTTCAAACTGGCCTCGAGTTCTAACTCCACCAGACCGCTGCTGGCTTCTCCCACTACAGGTTTAATCTGTGGTATCCCCAGGCGAAAATCGAATTCCTGGCTGTTTTGATCATATTTAACCTGGAAGCGCGGTTCATCTCCGGGGGTCAGCATGGAAACCGAGGCGCGTGAAGTGAATTTTGGATTTCCTTTGCTTTCCTGGCTCAGCAAACCCAAGGAATACAAGTTCCCAGTGTTATATATATATTCGTTAAAAGGAAGCGACTCAACTTTTTCGATCATAAAGGTTGAGCCTATCTGCAGCAAGTTGATTTTTGCCAGATATATCGGTTGCTCCGGCAGGGCTTCCAAGTATTGATCAAGATTCATTGCACGGTAATTGCGCATTACTTTTTCCGATGGTTGGGAACTGCATATTTGTACCGTATTATTTACGGGAGCCTCTACCTCAAACTGCCTTTCGCCGATTTTTAATTTTACATTATCATTCTTGATTAATATCCGATCCACAGTATCCGGCACACTCAGAACATCCAGGGGAATCTTGACTTCATATACGGTTTCTCTCCCGTGTTCCGGCTCGGCAAACAATATCTCGACCTCAGACTTGCCATCAAGTCCTACAAAACACTCGGACTTGACGACATATTCCAATTCCAGGCGCGGCAGCTGAAGATTTTTTTCAATAATCAAGGTCAAGTTAAAGGATGTGGATGGATTCACATAACGGGGGGTTTTCTGCCATATTCGCAACTGTTTGTCTTGATAAACAAGAACCACATCATCAAGTAAACGAGAGAATCCGAAACTTGACGGGTCAGGGGCTTCTTCGCGAATAAAGAGGCGGTAGCTTTCTTGAATTCTGTTGTATTCACTTACTTCCTCGGGGCGGGTGGAGGAACCGGCAACCGAGTGAACTGGCTCTTTACCTTTTTCATCATATGCGATGCAAAGGTAAATATTCTGCGCATACTCATTACTGGTAAAACCTTCGATCATGGACAGCTTCTGGGTAAACGGTGAAGCTACTACTATTTCTCGTCCAGCATAATCTATGGCTACACCGGTTTCCAGGGAAATGGTCTTATCATCAACCGCTACTACCTGAAGCCCGCAAGCCACACCACTGCCATGCAATAAACGATTGCTGAGACGGCGCTTGTCATTAAAGTATTTTTGTTCTGATTCAAAATCCCGTACTGTAAGCAATTTACCATAGAAATAACGGTTTCGTTCATAAGGATAATACCTGGAATTCTTCATAAATATAATACCTCCCCATTATTAACTCAACTTTCTGACCAAAAGAACAGGCTGAAAAAGCAATAAAATAAACTGGTTAAATTCCATATTGACGAACATCGCGAGCTATCTTATATGTCATTGCGAGTGCAACGAAGCAATCCATCCATCGCCAATCATTTTTCATTGCTTCTCAACCGCTCGCAATTCTCACGGGTAATAATCCGCACGATAAACGAAAAGCGCAGATCGTTTTTCATTTACGTAATCAATTACCGGGGAAGATTGCCGCGCTGCGCTCGCAATGACAGGTTGGCGCTGCGCTTGCAATGACAAGTACGCTATTTGATAACAATTACAAGCACACTAGTTTCATAGCAATTACAAGCACACTAGTTAAGTCGCATAATATGTCAACTACGAAAGTTGAGTTATTAACCTGAATCTTTTTTTTTGCAAAAGCATTAAGCATAACATCAATTATTCTATTTGCGCATCCAGTTCCATGCGATTGTAACGGTCTGCATTTGTCAACAGAGAACTGTAAGGTATAGAAGAATTTTTATCCAGGCGCAAGAGTGAAAGCTCTGATAAATAAGTATTAATGCCCAGATAAGTATGCATGTCCATATATATCCAGGGTTGCAGGACAATCAACCTGGCTTCAGTAAAAGCCGGTTTTTCATCATCCAGTATTTTTTGTATTCCTTCATATTTAGCTGCAGTAGGCACGTGTTCCTGTTTGAGCAATACATGAAAACAATACGGATCTTGCCCATAAAGACGGGTCATTAAATCTTTAAGCTCAACATCCTCCTGCAGGTATTTATATTGAAAATGTTCGACAATAAGCGGTCTTTCTCCTGCATATATGTCTAATATTTCCTTGATTCCCTGCCGCGTTCCCCGCATTCTATAAAGCTCGGGAGCTTTAATTATTAACTGCCGGAGTGCTCCTTCATCCCAGCTTTCATCAACGGCAATATCCAACCATCCAGCCAGCCATTTAAGAAATGGTCCGGATACAACCCGAGCATCAAAAAGACGCGAAATATTGTATATTTCCTCTTCCATGTCCAGTATCAAAGAAGAAAACAACGATAGAAAGCGTTCCAAAAAATCGCGGCTTTCTTTATCATCCTGATAAACTGCAGGCAGATACTCCAAATATGACATCCTAGGGAAATAGACCCTCAGTTTTTTCAAGCAAGGACTGCGCCATTCACTGCCGTTAAATTCTATTTTTAACCAAAGGAATCGTCCCTGGGCCTGCAAAAGACAATCACGCGGATTCACCAGCGGCTTGGACCAAAAGGGTGCCAAAGCAAGCAGTTTCTCTTCCATGGCAACCTGTTCATCTTTGATAAAATCATCCAGATTTATGTAGTGACCGTCAATAAGGAATTCTTTACGATCTGCGGCCAGATAGGAGAGCTCGATCTGCGTATCCTCAGGTATCAAGACATCCATGGTTATGCGATGCCATTGCAGTTCCATTGCTTTACTATCAAGAGCTGCAGAAATAAAGGTTCCTCTCGTTGCTCCTTCTAATTGATTCTTTTCTACTACTGTTTTCATGGCCATAATATGCAGGGAATTTGCTTCCCTGTTCCATATATACAGCCGATTCCAGGCATCCAGCAATACTTTTCCGGTTTTTCCCTGAAAGTTTTCCAGATACCCTAAAAACTCCCCCTGGGCTGAAAATCTATGTATATGCCGGCCATCCTCATCACTCTTTGCCAGCTGGCTTCCATCACCAATATAAATATAATCCTCACTATCGACACATACTCCGGTGGGATGAGTCATAAATTCCAGGTACCAGTAGTTTTGCAATTCACCTTTTTCGCCAAATATGTAAAGCATGCGCCGGCCATCCAATATACAAAATCCATTATTCGATGTTGCCGAAATAGCCAGGGATCTTCCCCCTCCACCATGATCCCTGTCCTGAATACTGCCCGTTCCGCCAGCAGTTGTACCCTCAGGGGCACAGGTACCCTCTGGGGCACAGGCAAAATCAAGCTTGCTATAAATCTCTAAAACACTTCCTCCGGCATCCAATCTGATAACTCCCAGTTGTTCTCCGGCATCAATGTCCATTTCCCATTCCTGGGTGTCAGCCCTTCTTAAAACCGCGAGTACTAAAATGCAGCCATTGGGGGCTACGCTAACATCCAAGGGAAACCAGCAATAATTCGAACTCTCCCAAAATTTATCAAAGCGCCAGAGAAGCTGCCCATTAGACATGGCAAAAGCCCAAAGACGTGCTTCTCCTGCACGATCAGCTAAAAATATGGCTCCTTCCCCTGCTGCTATTACTGCATGGTTGCTGAACATTCCATTAGACGCTGATAGAAGCAGGTTTTTATTATCATTGTGATAATCATAGTTCCAAATATTGTCATGCTCATCCAAAAAGTAGAGCAGCCCATATTTATCCACCGCAAAATCAATGATTCTTCCGGTTATTTCGTTTCCTCCAGGGTGAATAATTCGATAAACACCATAGCGTTCCGTTTTCCTTAAAAGAATCCCGTGGTCGGCAAATTCAAGGTTTTCGGCCTGACCTTTTTCCCAATCGGATTTCTTATTCAAGGAAAAAAAATTAATTTTACCGTTCATAGCGTTCTCCTTTGATCCAGGCTTTTTACTAGTTCCCTCTGAAAAACTACTAAAATATCTTAAGGGTGTGCATAAATATACTGGTAACTGTTGGCGAAGCATGGTAGAAACATCCTGCGAAGGCGATTGGCGGAAGGGGGCGAGCCCCACGGACGGGGCGAGAGGGCTACTGAAAAAGGATGTAAATCAGCCCTGTACCCCTGAAGCCAATCGACAAGTAGTTTGATGTTTCCCATGCAAAGATTGGTTGCAAGTATACTTATGCACACCCGCACACCATAATCTGAGTTTTTCAAGAACAACTAACTAGAGATCACTTATTTGAATAATTTCCATTTCACATTCACCCAAATATACCAGTCCATGTGCCGGTATTTGTATGTCCCCGCTTAAATCCTTGCGGACTCCTGCGCCCTCAGCATTAAGCCACAGTTCTTTTATATATTCAACACCCTCAATGCGGTTAATGACCTCATAAATGTCCCCTTTATAAACGGTTCGCCCAAACACCCAGCCTTGTGAAGGCTGTTCATTATCGACAGCTTGTAAAAATTTTTCCAGAATACTCTCTATTTTTTGAGGATTGAGCTTGAATCCTGGTTTTACTACAATTACTCCATATACATTTACTTTGATATATTCAGGTCCAATCACATGAACCTCAGTACATACCAAACGATACTTATCCAAATGACGACGTACCGTCTCCAAAAAGCCGGCACTGGGAAACGGTATTTTACTATGGCTGACTGGAACTACTACTACGCTCACC
>JAQUBU010000339.1 GCA_028686565.1 Syntrophomonadaceae bacterium | reverse complement strand
GAAAAGCATCAGAATTACTGCTCCGCTAAGATAATACCAGGACCAGGAAGTAAAAGAGTAACTGGTTTTTTCATGAGCCAGCATTGTAACGGCCAGAATAAAACCCAGAATTATTGCCAAACAAAAACTAATGTTGATCGTTCCGGTATTACTAATAAAAGAAAGGTAGCCGGGGCCGATGATAACCCAGCCAGCAACCAGCCCGATTAGCATACCGGTTTTTATAGAATCAAACATTTTTTTATTGAAAACGCTATCGGTGGTAATAACAATATTACTAAACATACGCAAATCCCTTATATTCTCCCCAAACTATTTATTCAAAAACCAAAACGGCTCCTATTTTTAATTTTATTGGAAAAAACATGTATTATCAAGGAATCATAATAAGCAGCCTATCCTTTGGGGTAGGTTGTTTTCTTGATTTAGCCTCACCATACTACCCTAAAGGATATTCCTGCCCGATGAAATTTATTATATGGTCATAACATATTTTAATTCCATAAAAAGGGGGAAGGGGGCAAAAAGAGATCAAATTTTGCCAAGCAAATAAAACTGCTGGTCAATTATTTGAGATAGGGGGAAATATGCTTGATGATAAAGCGTAAGATAACAAGTCAAAATATGTTTATAGCTATCATTGCAGCCCTGCTGATTATTTTTGCCTTGGCAAGGCCTGCGCTAGCTGATGCTTCTTCACAGCCAAGCGATATAAATGGACACTGGGCAGAAACAATAATTAATGAGATGCTGAATACTGGTATCTTGAGCGGGTATGCTGACGGAAGCTTTAAGCCGGATGCCGCAATAAAGAGAGCCGAATATGCCGCAATTATTGTAAAATCCTTTGGCCTGAGCGGCAGTTCGGAAAAAGTATTCAATGATACGCTGGGCCACTGGGCGCAAGATCCTATAGCCATTGCTTATCAGCACGGCATTATCCAGGGTTACAGCGATGCGGAATTTGGGCCCGATGATCCAATTAGCAGGGAAGATGCCGCTTTGATGATAGTTAAGGCGGCTGGCCTGACTGGCGCCGCCAGCTTGGATTTTAGCGATCAGGAGAAAATATCCGCGTTGGCTAAAAGCAGTGTGGATGCTGCCGTAGCGTCTGGAGTATTCAGCGGGTACCCTGATGGGAGCTTCAAACCGCAAGGCAAGATGAGCCGCGCAGAAGCTGCCGCTGTACTGAGCAAATACCTTGGTTCAAATACCGGCAAAACCGATCCCGGCATTAGCAAAGAGTTTAATAAAGCCGGAGTCTACGGACCAGCTGAAGGCATCGAAGTTATTGCCAATAATGTCGTTGTCAAAGCTGACGGGGTCATCCTGCAGAACCTGCACATACAGAAAGATTTAATTATTGCCGAAGAAGTGGGGGAAGGCACTGTTACATTAAACAATATCGCCGTAGATGGGAACACCCTGGTACGTGGGGGCGGCAAGAACAGCATCCATGTTAATGGAGGAAGCTATAATAAGATTGTTATTCAGCAGACAACCTCCAGCGGCACAGTCCGCATTGTAGCAAGCAATGCAGCCGGATTGGAGGTAGTCATAGCGGAGAATGCCGCCGGCGAGAGCATTATACTGGAAGGAAGCTTTGCTCATGTGTTGATAGAAGCAGCAAACGTGGATGTCAAAATCCAGGGTGAAACCATCATCACTAACATGGCCGTGGCAGCCGGAGCGGAATCGGGCAGGATAAACCTTGATGCAAATAGCAAAATAGAAAACATGGTTTTGCAAGCAGCAACAGAAATAAAAGGAACAGGAAAGATTGTTAAAGCAGAAGTGAAAGCCAATAATGTCATTTTTGAGAAAGCACCCGAACAGCAAATAGTTGATACCAGCCTTACAATCCCGCCTACAACTACCACTACAAGCAACAGCGGCGGTGGAGGCGACAGCGACAGTCATACGAAGTATTATACCCTTACCATAATAATGGACGGCCAGGGTACAGTAACACCAGGGGAAGCAATTTACCGGACGGTACAGGGAAGCAAAATAGAGCTTTCAGCAGTACCGGCCGAAGGCTGGAAATTTATTGGCTGGTTTATCTATGAGGACGAATACTACACAACGACTTCTAATAATCCAGAATATGAGATTAATGGCATAGATTCAAATTACACTTTGCGGGCGTTGTTTACAATTGAATACAAAGGCAGCGGCAGCATTAAAGACGAGAATAATGAGCCAATGGAAGATGTTACGGTGACACTGAGCGGAGAATACATGGAAACCACGACCACGACCACCAATGAAAACGGCTGGTGGGAAGCCATGGGACTGCTCGGCGATGTGGTAATTACCCCGAGTCTGGACGGCCATAGTTTTGAACCCGCAAGTACAACGATTAGCCAGGATAATCCACAGACTGTATTTCAGGGCGGTCTTACGGTTTTTTATACCTTAACCGTAAACCAGCAGGGCCAGGGTACAGTTACGCCGGAAGGAACTTTCGAATTGGAGAAAGGGACCAGGGTACCGTTAACAGCAATACCGGCCACAGGCTGGATTTTCACCGGCTGGTTGATTAGTTA
>JAQUBU010000061.1 GCA_028686565.1 Syntrophomonadaceae bacterium | reverse complement strand
CTCACCTTTGCTTAAACCTTTTTGATTAAGATCTATATATTGATATTTAATATTTCTTTCTCTAAAATATCGTTCAGCTTTTTGTGTATCATAACATTTTTTTACGCCAAATATCTGTATGTTCACTATACTATTGCCCCTTATAAATGCTTATTACTATCCTCATGTGTCTCGGATGGTAAATAGTTATCACTTTATTACAAGATAACTATACACCTATAGGACGTTTAAATGTAAATGATATAGTACATCTACAGCATATTATTTACTATATAACGAGGCGAAAAGATGTCCCCCGCTTCTTTAAGCGGTCGGGTTCCTATAAACAAACAGGTGGCGGGTTATATCAAGGCGCTGCCTCCTTTCAGCAGTATGTTGAAACTACTGCGCAGTTTCTTCCGATGCTTAAAAGTTATTATTATCCACTATTCTTAATCTTTCCATATAGTTTTCAAGATACTTGCTTTTGAGTCCCTGCATTGCCAGCGCAAAACTGCTGCAGCGCAACACTGCAAATAGCAGAATGACAGGCAGAAAGTCCCTAAACAAAATCGTATCATTAAATATCAAGCTGCGCAAAGCGTTGATAATATGTGTAAATGGAATATATATCATCTCTTTCGGTGTCCAGTTTTGATAAGGGACGAAGAATAATAGCTGCAGACCGAAGTGCCGGAGGTGAATCAGGACATAAAAAAGCCGGTCAAATCACATTTAACCGGTGTAATACAAGAATTAAAACGAGGGCTTAGTGCCCTCGTGTAAGTCAGGACTATCTTTGGGCCCCTCTGCGCTTTTTGAAGTTGGCATCTTTCTTTGCAAAGTCCTCATGAGGATTTTTAGCAGGGATACCTATCATCGCACTCGGGTCTGCATTCATTCGGTTCTTGGCCGCGTTCTTAGCTATCATTAACTAAATCACCTCCCAAAAAAGTCCAAGCATATTTTGCCCTGGTGAACCGTTTTATAATCGACCACTTTTTGTCATTGAAAATTGTTTTATGTCTACGACCAGCTGCTAAAAATTCATATACTATTTGTGTATTATTTCCATGTTCGTAATCGACAAATAATACTACAATATATCTAATTTACTCATTATATACCAATACAGTTAACTCGGATTAATTGAGGTATTATTTGTCATTATTCACTACTGCTATTTTTTCCCCGGTTAGTGAGCAGCAAGAAAACGATTTATGGAGGTATTAAAAATGAAGGTGTAATAATAACCTGCACTGTTGGACCTGTGATTTTATAAATGATTTTAATGATTTGCCATTATATTTAAGGGGAGGTACAAAAATGAAAATCGGTAATTGGCCAGGCAGAATACTAATTTTGTTTAGCAGCATAGTTCTATTGATATTGTTAGCGTCCTTGCCTGTGATTGCTGCTGCTGAAGAAACCACGCATCATCGCCTGGGTTTGATTTGGTCAGATGATATTAAGAACTTGCTCACTAATCATAATAACGAAATTAATCAAGTAAATCTTAGTGCCGCTGCCCTACCCAGCTCAGCAGACTGGTCACTAAATATGCCTCCGGTAGGTGATCAGGGTAACCAGGGCAGCTGTGTAGCTTGGAGCATGGGCTATGCTCAGAGAACCTACCTTTATCAGGTAAAAACCAATTGGGGGGTTGAAACCGCAGATCACCAGTTTAGTCCAGCTTACATATACAATCAGATTAATGGCGGTGTTGATCAGGGATCATCACCTTATGATGCCGTCCGTCTGCTGAAAAGTCAGGGATGTGCTACCCTGGCTGATATGCCTTATAATGCCAGGGACTATACCACTCAGCCCAGTTCATCTCAAATAGCAAATGCAGCCAATTACAAAATCAGAGACTGGCAGTATCTGAACAATGATACAAGTACGATTAAGAATGCCCTGGTTTCAGGACCGGTTTGGGCTGGCACAGCTGTCTACTGGACCTCAGGCTGGCAAAGCAGCGGAGATATTTCTTTAGCTCAAGTGTCTGCAGGGATGTCGTCAGCGGGCGGACATGGGATCTGTCTGGTCGGTTATGACGATAACCACATCACGGCCGATGGCAGCGGCGCCTACAAGTTTATTAATTCATGGGGAAGCGGCTGGGGACACAGCGGCTATGGATGGATTAGTTACCAATACTTACAGAAATATGGCTCTGGGGCCATGGTACTCTATGAATTGGCTTCACCGGCCAGCTTAAACATAACTGCCCCTGCGGCAGGCACAACTTACTCAAATGGAGAGAACCTGCCCATCAGCTGGACAGCGACCGGCTTGGACAAGGTTGACATTTTTCTCATCAGCCTCCAGCCCGGCATTAAAATTGCCGTCGGCGTTTCTGCCAATGCCGGTTCCTACTCGTGGACCATACCCAGCAATATTGCTTCCGGTTCCTACAAGATTCAAATTAATGGTCAAGGAACATCCGTTTATACTACCAGTGAGTGGTTTAAATTTCAGGCTCCTTCTGCCCCCGCTATTAACATAACTGCCCCTGCGGCAGACGCAGCTTACTCAAATGGAGAGAACCTGCCCATCAGCTGGACAGCGACCGGCTTGGACAAGGTTGACATTTTCCTCATTAGCCTGCAGCCGGGCATTAAAATTGCCGCCGGCGTTTCTGCCAATGCCGGAACTTGCTCATGGAACATACCAGCCAATATTGCTTCCGGTTCCTATAAGATTCAAATTAACGGTCAAGGAACATCCGTATATACTACCAGTGAGTGGTTCAAAATTCAGGCTCCTTCTGCCCCCGCTATTAACATAACTGCCCCTGCGGCAGGCACAACTTATTTAAATGGGGAGAACCTGCCCATCAGCTGGACAACGACCGGCTTGGACAAGGTTGATATTTTTCTCATCAGCCTCCAGCCCGGCATTAAAATTGCCGTCGGTGTGTCTGCTAATGCCTGTGCCTATTCGTGGACTATACCGGCCAATATTGCTTCCGGTTCCTACAAGATTCAAATTAACGGTCAAGGAACATCCGTATATACTACCAGTGAGTGGTTCAAAATTCAGGCTGCAGCATCAAATTAGAATTAGTTACTCAACTTTCTGACCAAAAGAACAGCCTGAAAAGCCCGAAAAAGCAATAAAATAAACTGTTTAAAATTCCATATTGACGAACATCGCGAGCTATCTAATATGTCATTGCGAGTGCAGCGAAGCAATCCATCCATCGCCAAGTCATTTTAGATTGCTTCTCTACCGCTCGCAATTTCACGGGTAATAAACCGCCACGATAAACGAAAAGCGCAGATCGTTTTTCATTTACATAATCAATTACTGGGGAAGATTGCCGCGCTGCGCTCGCAATGACAGGAAGGCGCTGCGCTCGCAATGACAAGAACGCTAGTTTCATAACAATGACAAGCACACTAGTTATGTCGCATAATATGTCAACTACGAAAGTTGAATTAGTTATAAGAATTGAATTCATTTAATTAAAAAGCACCGCAACTTAAACAGCTTCTAGCTGATTATATGAGCAAATTGCCAGCTTCAGTGGTTACTACATCGCCAGTGTTTTGTAAATTGGAGATAAGCTGGTTGCTAATTATAATCATTAAGATGTATATTCATTAAATGGTGTTGTAATATAGTAGTAGAAAATGGTTTCAGGAAATGGTGAAAATCGATGAGTATATTAGGTCAGGTGCTTAAAGGGACAGTAGGTTTATTTGCCAATGGATTAGACTACGTAATTACTAAAGGTGCCCATGGCATTGTGAATAAATACGGCCAGAATGAATTCGTCAAAACCGCGTCAGAAATCGGAACCAGCACAGTGCGAGTGACGGAAAGCACTGTTAAAACACTAACCGATGCAGTAGACGGGGGTATTGATGCTGGTGTGGGATATTTAGCCAAGGATGAGGTCAAGATAAATAATGGCTTGGAACGGTCAAAACTTGCTGGTAAAGAGTTGGTTACAGGCGTAGAAAAAGGGCTTACAGATACTTTTAAAGCCGGTACTAATACTACTGCCAGTGCTGTACAGGCCGGAAAATATTATATCAAAGGGGATAAAAATCTGGCCTGCCAGGAATTGGGGAAAACCAAAACTTACGCAAAAAGCTTTGGTAAAGTTGTTGTGATAGGCTTACTGGCATTTGGTCCAATAAACAATAGTGATAATGATAAGGTAGAAGAATAAATCTCAAATCTCAGGTCTGCCAATTATGCCTAAATTACCGAAAGCTCTAATTTCAACAGCCCCTGTAGTATCCATTTGATCCGGTGTCATTTATGCTAATCCAATGCCAGCTTTTTCTTATAACGAGGTTAAAATATGTCCTCCACTTCTTTAAGTGGTCTGGTTCCAATTAACAAAACAGGTGGCGGTTTCTCTAATCCCCACCTCGTTGCAGCGGTGCGGAAGAAACTGCTCCACAGTTTCTTCTTGTGCTTAAAAGTTGTATATTTTTCCATTATTTTCGACTTGTTTTTTAATAAAGTTGTTAATATACTATGATTAAGGTGGCGGAGAAATCAAGTGACTTGGATGGTCGGATGGTTATCCCATGTTTTTGTTTCCTACCACAGTGGTTAAATGTCAGTTCAAAGTTTGTTAGTTAAGTAGCCTTGTGTTCTTTAGTTTAATGTTCTGTTCGTATCGAATAATAGTTTATTCTTAGGTGTTCGCAAGAGGTTTAAAGTGAGGTTTTCATTTTTTGGGTAAAGGTTCAACTTCCTCCGCCACCTGATCTATAACGAGATTAAGCCCCTCTGGTAATGCTAGAGGGGCTTTCCTAATTACCTGATCCTGAACAGCAAGGTTCTAAATCTGGTAAATAATTGTAGATAATTTTATGATTCTTTGTTTTTCATTGATGTTGTAATAAAAGCTTTTTACGGTCTGCATTTCTTGCATTATAGTATTAAGAGCAGCTTCATCAACGCCAGTAAAATCATTAAGCTTAAATTCAAAACTTTGGCTTCTTTTATCAATATCCTCTCTGATACGCATTTCCAATTCATCAATATCGTTTAATAATAGATTTTTGCATACATAGTAATTGTTATCTGTCGCAGTACAAGTTGAATTGTCAGTCCTTTCCCAGCGATGATTTCCAGTTAGTTCTGCGTCTGTTAAATTGAAGTAATAATAGCTAAGTGTTTGGGTGCCGTCAGCCATTATCGGATCATCCCATGTCACATCAAGCTGGTAGAACTGACCATCAATTTTAACAATATTCCATGCATGACTTATCCAACTGTTATCTTGCTTCGCTTCCCCACTCACGACATGACACTCAAGTCCGGCTTCTCTGCATAAACGGAACATTGCATCTGCATAGCCTTGACAGACGGCTTTCCCAAGTACCAGCACTCCGTACTGGTTGAAGGATGCAGAAGATACCGTGTTGTTCTGGTAATTCTTATAATCATAAGCACAGTGATCAATGATGTAATCGTGAAGAGCTAACTCCTTTTCAAACTGTGTCATTCCTGGTTTTATAGTTTTGTTGATAATATCCGCAACGCGGTTATCCAGTTCGTTGATCTCCTCAGCGGTAAGGACGTATTTTAGTTTTATCGTCATACTTTCAGAATTTCCCTGGTAGCTGCAGGAATCCACTAGTTCAGATATACCTGTATATTGAGCTGCCCAAAGATTTGCCCGTGTAAATATGGTTTCAAAATCCTCAAAAGGTTTGCCCGAATACGATGAGAAGCTAAGTGTAACCAAAGGCTTTAAAGCCAGCATTGCAGAAGTTAGAGCTTTTTCATAATCGCTTTGATTCGTCACCACATAAGCAGAGCTACTGGTTTTAGGCAATATTTTGCGGGTAGGGAGAACATATGGATAGGTTCCTGTCTGTGTGGCTGCTTCTAGAGAGATTGCATGATCAGTTTCAACTAATTTCTGCAGCAGATTGGTCTCCTGCCCTTTTTGATTGGCTTGTAATGCCAAATATGAGACCCACACCATATCATCGCGGCGAAAATCTTCCAAACTCTTTATTTCCGAAGCTGAGGCTGATTGAAATAGCCCTATTTTCTTTGCCTTATCAATAGACTCCTGCCATGTGAAGTCACCTGCTTGATCATCATAATCAAGTGCACGAAGAACAAAGGTCATATATTGTTCGGCTGATAAAGGGGCATCCGGCGTAAAAGTATTAGGGCTGCTTCCATAACTTAGTTTATGGGTATAAAGGTAGCCAGCATAGGGATCTGCCCAATCAGAAATATCAGAAAAAGGATGAGAAAAATCACTTGTCACTGCCTCCTTCTCTTTTCCTAAAAGACGCACCAGCATAATAGCACCTTGAATTCTTGAAGGATACTTATCCAGTTCATATCCATTCGAATTACCGAGCAAAAGCCCCATCACATTAAGTTTTTCGGCTTCTGATTGATGAATTATTTTATCTTCAGCAGCCTGAATAGGAGAGCTTAAGACTATGCTCAGTGTAATAAGACAAATTAATAATAATAGTAATCTTTTCATTTAAGATTCTCCTGGTATAATAATTTTCGCAAACATCTTCCAAATAAATTTCCAGTTATAAATTTTTATAAATGCCATTAATTAACTGGAATGACAACTCTACTCAAATTCATAAATAATCACATATTTCGGTACTTGCAATACATCAAACCCGATCACCACTAACATTTCACTATTTCTTAATATTTTTCTTACAATTTCAACTGGTACAAATTTTATCTTAATATAGTGCTCTATCAATTCCCTTGATTTTTCTTTATTTTCCTTTGAAATATCATTCCATAGGTATTTTATAATTGCATTAATGGATTTGCTTGTTTTTAAATTCCATTCATGCCATTCGTCGAGTTCTTCATCTTCAGGAACAGGGGAAAAGGACCACACCTTTTGCCTTATGCCTGCCCTGCATCAACTAATGCTTTGTTACTTAACAGAATCAAACCCTGAAGAAACAAAAGGATGCCTGTTGCTATAAGCAACCATTCTATCTTAATAATATCGGCCATAGGTCCAAATATTAGCATTCCTAAAGGCATCATCGAGGTTGAAATCATTGCTAATACGCCAAAGACTCTACCCAGGTAATCTTCCTCAACTTTCTCCTGCAGTAAAACCGTAGATGGAGTATTAAACAGAGGTATTGATACACCGGTTATAGCCATGAATACCAGATAGATACCAAAAACCGGTATAATCCCAAGTGCAAAGGTACAGGCCCCAAATATGAGGCTAGCCAGTGTCATGGTATGAATTTTGTTCTTAAACCCGCCCCAGGAAGCCATGAGAATCCCGCCAAGCATCATCCCAATTGAGAAAGCAATTTCTATAGCCGTTAATCGCCAAACATCGCTGCCAAAACTGCGGGTGACCTGAAGGGGGGTTAGAAATGCTGCAGGTGCCATGAAAATAAAGAAAAAAGCAAAGAATACGAAAAATTGCTTTAGAAATTTGTGATTCTTAATATAGTTAAATCCTTGCTGCAAATCGCTGAAGTAGCTGGTCGTTTGCTTTTGTAATGCTTTTGCATGAACTTGAATATTTAAAAATACTGTCAAGACAAAGATTGCTATGAAAGCGGTAATTACATCGATAAAGAATATGGCTTCTAATGAAGTAATTGTAAGCAGCGCGGCGCTAACCATCGGAGATATAAGATTGACAATTGCCTGAATACTTCCATTTATACCATTTACCTTCGTAAGCTTATCATCCGGCACGATCTGGGGAAGAACTGCTCCGACTGCAGGAGCTTGAATGCCTGCTCCGATAGCTCGGACAGCTGCCATTAGAAACAGCAGCCAAATCGCCTCATAGCCCATAAAAAAGAGGATGGCCAGGATAAGTGTCGCGATTGCAATTAGTGAGTCTGCGATAATTATCAGCATTTTACGGTTGAAACGATCTGCCCAGACCCCAGCAAAAGGTGCCAGGAAAAAGGCGGGTACAAAACCACAAACAATATATATCGTCATCATGACGCCCGACTGTGTGGTTAATGTTATATGCCAGAAAATAGCATACTGCACCAAGGCAGAACCAAAGAGCGATATGGTCTGGCTTCCTAAAAAGAGAATAACATTCTTTTGCCAATTTGTTTTGTCGGCATTTTGCATCTTTTTATTATCTAACTTAATTATGGGGTTGTCAAAACTGGGGGAGACAAGGGGACGTTTTTGGTGACACAAGGGGACGTTTTTGGTGTGTCATTTTTAATGACACACCAAAAACGTCCCCTTGTGTCACCAAAAACGTCCCCTTGTCTCCCCTAGCACCCTTTAGAATCCTTTGTATTGCGGTTCTTGTTGTTCTATTTCCTGAACTCTGCTTTCTACCTGTTTAACAACCTGCTGAGTAGTACTTGCGGCATCTTCGAATACACTTTTAACTTCTTGGTTTTGAGTGCTTAGAGCAAATTGCTCCAGGCTGGCTTGAGCGCTTTTTAAAGAAGCTAAACAAGTTTTTACATCGGAAGAAATAGTCATCTTATTATCACCTCACTCCGCTTTATATATTTTTTTATTATTTGATGCTATCAAAAAAATAATGTATGCAATAAATCATGATTTTTTAAACGAATAAATATTTCTTTAAGATGAAATAATATACTGTATATATTTAATATGGAGGGATCTAGGTGCCAGAGTGGATAGAAATTATTTGGCGAACCTTACTGGTCGTAAGCATACTTTTTCTTTTAACTAAAATATTAGGTAAAAGACAACTTGGTGAGCTCTCATATTTTGAGTATATAACCGGTATCACCATCGGAAGCATTGCAGCCTATGTCTCTCTGGAATTAAATACAGCCTGGTATTATGGTATTCTAGCCATGGTTGTGTGGACAGCAGTGGTATTCGGTTTGGAGTTTCTAACCTTAAAGAGCAAAATTGCCCGGGATATAATTGAAGGTAAAGGGGTTATACTCATCAAGGATGGCAAAATCCTGGAGGATAACTTAACCAAACTCCATCTTACCGCCGATGATCTCCTGGAGGAACTAAGAGGCAAAAATGCATTTAGTGTAGCTGATGTAGAATTTGCCGTATTAGATGCCAATGGAGAATTTAATATTCTGTTAAAAAAAGAAAATCAACCATTAACCGCCCAACACTTGGGTATTAAATCAGCACCTGAACAAGAACCGCAAACAGTTATTATGGATGGCAACATTATGGACGAGCCCCTGGCTACTATTGGATTAAATCGTAATTGGCTGCATACGGAACTTAATAAAATTGGGGTTTCAATCGAGAATGTTTTTTTAGGCCAAGTAGACTCTTACGGGCAATTATTTGTAGACTGCTTTGACGATAAATTAAAAATTCCTCAACCCCAGCAAAAAGCCCAGCTACTGGCAATCCTAAAGAAATGTGAAGCAGATATTGAAATGTTTGGTTTAAGAAGTAAAGATACAAAAGCCAAAAAAATGTATGAAGACTGTTCAGAGCAACTTCAGGCAGTCATTTCTTCGGTTCGTCCAATATTATCCAGGTAAGGAGAATAGTTGTGTCTAACAAAAAAAAGAAAAAATTAACGCCTTTACAACAGGAATATAATGAATTGGTCATTAAAGAAGAACCCAAAAGACCTGTTTTAGTCAACTGTATCCGTGCTTTTGTGGCAGGGGGAACGATATGTTTAATAGGGCAAGGAGTTCAGGAAATATTTGTCAGATGGGGGGGATTCGATCAAAAAGCAGCTGGAAACCCTACCGTGGCAGTTATGATTATTTTGTCAACGATATTAACCACCATTGGGGTATATGACAAAATTGCCCAATGGGCTGGAGCAGGCACAGCTGTTCCCGTCACCGGGTTTGCCAATACGATGACTTCCTCCGCACTTGAGCATAAAAGCGAAGGGATGGTTTTAGGGGTTGGCGGAAGAATGTTCGAGCTGGCTGGTCCGGTTATTGTTTTCGGAACAGTTGCAGCCTTTATCATCGGAATTCTTCACTGGTTATTAAATCCAGGTATGGGAGGCATGAATTAAAGATGCTCCAAGGATATCAGAGCTGGGTCTATGAGAACCAGCCTACAATAATAGGGATGGCTTCAATTGTTGGTCCCTTTGAAGGCCAGGGACCATTAGCAGAGGATTTTGATATTATTCATGGTGACTTAATGTTAGGACAGGAAAGCTGGGAAAAAGCCGAAAAGACACTGCTGGAAGAAGCAAATAAGCTAGCCATAGAAAATGCCGGGCTGACGAAAGAGCAAATTAACTTTTATTTTGGCGGAGATCTAATGAATCAAATCATTAGCAGCAGTTTTGCTGCGAGAACCTTGGCGGTTCCCTTTATAGGTATCTTTGGAGCCTGCTCCAGTTCAATGGAGAGTTTGGCTTTAGCGTCATTACTGCTTGATTCTGGTTCTGCTAACTATGCGCTGGCGTCAGCCTGCAGTCATAATGCGAGTGCAGAAAAACAGTTTCGTTATCCTACGGAATACGGTTCACAAAAACCTCCAACTGCCCAGTTCACTGTTACCGGTGCCGGATCTGCAGTGCTTGCCAAAAAGGGCAAAGGTCCGAAGGTTACTTCCGCCACCATTGGCAGGATTATCGATATGGGTATAAAAGACCCCTATAATATGGGAGCTGCCATGGCACCTGCAGCGGTCGATACGATCCAGGCCCACTTTAGGGATCTGCAGATTGATCCG
>JAQUBU010000060.1 GCA_028686565.1 Syntrophomonadaceae bacterium | reverse complement strand
AAGGGGCCGTGTTAACCGGGAAAAATAGCAACGGTTCCAGCAATATGATTAATGAGAAGAATCTAGCACCAGCAGGCGGGCAAGCCAATATCAAGCTGGGACTTGAATCTGTGTTAGCTTCAGCCGGACCAGAGCGGGCAGCACACGAAAGCCTGATTGACAGCAGTAAAAATAATCCCCAGACATCATCTGCGATTAAACAAAATGAAATTAATCCAGGTCAAGATAAAGCTATAGTTACAGCTGCGGCCGATTCTGATTCCCCAATCAACAATGATAAATTGCTGAAGCATCTTGATCTGCTCAAACCGCTGCTGGATATTCTGCGAATAGATTCAGGTGAAAATAAAGCAACCATAGGAGCTAAACTGGAAAATGCGGTTTTTTCTGAAAAGGATTTAATCAGAGGACTTATTCTGCTTGAAGATATTATTAAGAATAATTCAGCTGCTAAAAATCCTCTTATTAATGATTTGCTGCAAAAGATAGATGGTTTGGAAAAAGATCTTTCCGGCCAGCGCATCTTAAATGTTGCCAGCCGCAGCGCCGTAGATAACAGTCTTAACTACTTTTATTTCTCCTTTCCGGTGCAGGTGGGTAATGAATATCGTTTGGGACAGATCAGGATAAATAAAGAAATAGGCCGCAAAGGCTTGAAAAACCTGGATAATATCCGCTTTATCGTTTCACTGGATACCGCCAAAATGGGTTTGGTCTTATTCCATCTCAATTGGAAACGAAGTAAAGAAATCGAGGTTCAGGGAATAGTAGAAAACCAGAAGGTATGCAATCATCTGACCCGGAATATTGAAGTATTATTGCAGGGTTTAAATGACCTGGGATATAAAACAAATAATCTGGGAATAAAAGTTGTGGAAGAGCAAGATGAAATCAGCAATTTGCGTATGCAATTGGAGGAAACGCCTCTCAATATAAGGCCTTTGGGGATCGATATTACCGTTTAGGGAGGAAGCCCATGGAGGAGAAAAAGCTGGAGAAAGCAGTAGCCCTGCGTTATGATAGGGAAATAGATGAAGTGCCGGTAGTTGTTGCCAAAGGACGAGGGCTGATTGCTGAACGAATTAGGGAAATTGCTATCGAAAGCGGTGTTCCTCTGAAAGAAGATCGGGAATTGGCAGATTACCTAATGGCTCTTGATTTGTATGAAGAAATACCGCCGGAATTATATCCGGTAATTGCTGAAGTTCTGGCATTTATCTATCAGATGGATAAGAAGTACAGGTGAAGCAGATTGAAAAAAGAACTGGGTAAATGGGGCGAGGAAAGTGCTGCGAAGTATTTAATGCAGCAAGGCTATAAAATATTGGGACGAAATTACTATACCCGTTATGGCGAACTGGATATAATATGTGAAAAGGATGGCAATCTGGTATTTGTTGAGGTCAAGACTAGGCGCTCAAGTAAATATGGTTATCCTGAAGAGGCGATTACCAATCGCAAAAAGGAGCATATCAGAAAAGCAGCCTTGCTTTATATGGATGCTGCCAAGCGTTCATACCGGGAAATTTCCTTCGATGTTATAAGTATTTTGCTCGAAGCAGGCGAAGAGAAAATAAATCATATCAAACAGGCATTTTAGCTTTTTATTAAAATTTCCATTTGCTTAAAATATTTAATTTAGGAGGAGAACTGCTTGCTTATATACGGAAAAGAGATTAGAGATCAGATCAAAGATGAAATCCGCCGGGAAGCAATGGAAATCCCAATGAGTATGGTTATTTTGAGGGTAGGAGAGGACCCTTCCTCTCTATCATATGTTAAAGGAATAAGCAAGTTTGCAGAAGAAACAGGAGTTATGGCTGAAATAATTAATCTTCCCGAAAACTATAGTGAAAATAAAGTAATACAATGCATAAAGAGT
Source organism: Syntrophomonadaceae bacterium (assembly GCA_028686565.1). Taxonomy (GTDB): domain Bacteria; phylum Bacillota; class Syntrophomonadia; order Syntrophomonadales; family Syntrophomonadaceae; genus JAQUBU01. The sequence continues at coordinate 8,830 of JAQUBU010000060.1, read as the reverse complement.
TTAAACGATAATCCCGGGCTGACGGGAATAATGCTGCAAACACCCATCCCCAGGCACCTTAATGCCAGTCGCTTGGTAAATGCAATTGATTACAATAAGGATGTGGAAGGAATCCACAACTATAATCTGGGCAAACTTATCAGCCGTGAAAAAGGAGTAAAGCCAGCCACGCCCAAAGCGGTAATCAGAATGCTAAAAGCTCACAATATTGCGCTGGAGGGTAAAAAGGCCGTTATTATAGGAAGAAGCATGACTGTAGGCAGCCCTCTGGCAGTTATGATGACCGCTGAAAACTGTACTGTGACAATCTGTCACTCCAAAACCAGAGATTTGCAAAAGGAAGCTCTGAATGCCGATATATTGGTGGCAGCAATAGGGAAAAGGGAGTTCGTCACTCCGGATATGGTAAATGAGAATACGGTGATTATAGATGTGGGCATAAATTTTGATACTGCTGGCAAAATGTTTGGTGATGTTCATTCCAAAGCTAGTGCCAAAGCACAATTTGCCAGTGCAGTACCGGGCGGGGTAGGTATGATTACAGTTGCCGAGCTTTTTGATAACCTCAGTATATTAAGCCGAAAGAAAGTATAGATTTTAATTTTGCGGGTTTTCCACAATCCGATAATAGTTTTTCCAAACCCCTTGTATCATGCGGGTTTAATCATGGCGCTGAAAGACTTTTTTCGTGAGCTACATAACGCGGGGATTATATCACAGTTTTATTAATAGCCTGCAATATCTTGATAGGTTCCCTGATACTACCCATTAGCAAATAATTCATAAGGCGCATTTTCAGAATATTGCTTATTACATATAAACGGGGGATCAATATTATTCCGTTTTGGTCTTTGATATCGTCAGCCAATATCATTCCGGGCAGTAGTTCGCTTACCGAAACATAGCCCAGTAAAAAACCTTCCTTTATATTCATCATTTCTGCTTCCAGAGCGGCAAAGACATCAGGGTCATAGCAGTCATAATTAATGCGCATCCGGTCAATAGCTTGGTTAGCATTTAGTCCTGATTTCAGAAGCTGTTCGAAATCATGAGTCAGTTTCAGGATTCTTGAAATTAATGGAATAAGCTTGCCTTTTTTATCATTGGCTGGAAGTCCGCCTCCATCAAATTGTTTGAATTGATAAGCTATTCCTTCGGCAATTCCCTCCAGTCGGGGTATATTATGGAGAAGTTTTTGAGCAATTTGCGGATGCTTAACAAAAATATTTTCTTCATTCGGGCTTAATTCTTGACGCGCTTCAACCTTCTTGAGAATTTCCACCGGTATGGTTATATAGCCAATATGCGAAAGCAGGGCAGCTATTTCTACTTCCCAGATGCTTTCGACCTTTAAACGAATAGCCAATTTGCGTGCCAGAGAGCGGATTCTGCCAGCCTGGCTGAAAGCACCTGGATTAGCTATTGAGAGAATATCAATCAAAATTTTGATACTTCCCTTTAAGGTTTGGTCCAGCAGTTCACGTTCAGCATGAATTAGCCGGTATTGCTCTACTGCGGTATTAAGAGTTTCCAACAGCAGCTCGGAAGGACATGGCTTATTAAGAAAACGAAAAATGCTGCCCTGGTTGATGGCATCAATAGCATCCTGCATGTCGGCTTGCCCGGTTAACATTATCCTAACCGTATCAGGAAATAACTTGCGGGCTTGGCGGAGGAATTGGATACCATCCATTTCCGGCATGCGAAAATCTGAAATAATTACCGCAAAAGGGCCGTGCTCACGTAGAATAGCCAAGGCTTCATGTCCGTTTTGAGCCTCGAAGAATTCAAATTTGCGGTGCAGCACTCGCTTATAAGCAGAGATTATATTTTCTTCATCATCTACCAGGAGTATCTTAGAGTTCATAAATATACCTCCAAATTTATATTTCTGTTGCTTCAAGCTGGACTCTTACCGAATTGCGAATTAGTCCCAAACGCGCGAAGTTTTGCAGGCGAAGTCTCAGCACATCGGTAATTACATGGGGGTGGGTTATTAAAACACGACCCTCTTTATCGATTATATTCTCATCAAGTACCATACCTACCTTGATTTCACTCATATTAAGAACCTGAACTTTGGATTGCCGGGTTTGCGTATTGCTTGTGCTGCTAAAATCCAAATCCTTAAAATCGACTTCGGCTAGATTGCAACCCCATGCTGAAATAGTTTCACTTTGAAAAGCGGACATAATCATGGGAGCGTAATCCCGTTGATTCTGCATGATGCTGAGTGCCTGGCTCATACTGCTGCCATTTTGGGAAAGCTGATCAAAGTCATTAAGCATTGTTATAATATTGGCAGACAACGAGGTGTTTTTCATATCTTTATTATTAATTGCAAATTGGTTTGCAATAGCATTAGCTATACCATCAAGCCGGGGAATGTTCATAAGCAGTTTCTGGCCTAGCTGGGGATGCGAAGCAAATATATCTTCCTCGGTAGGAGTGAGAGGCTGATTGTGCAGCTTCTTTTTTAGTATTTCTTCGGGGACGGTTACACATCCAATCTGCGATAGCATGGCCGTAAGCTCAATTTCCCAGGTATCTTGAATTTGCATGCGTTCAGCTATTTTCCTGGACATGACGCGAAACTTTTCAGCTTTGCTGAAGGCCAGCGGATTAACTATCCCCAGAATATCCACCAGAACTTTAACACTCCCCTTTAAGGTTTGCTCCAGCAGTTCGCGCTCAGCATTAACCAGGCGGTATTGTTCTACGGCTGTATGGAGGTGTTCGACCAATAATTCTGAGGGACAGGGCTTATTAAGAAAACGAAAAATATTACCTTGATTAATAGCATCAATAGCTGCTTGCATATCTGCCTGACCGGTCAGCATAATTCTTACGGTATCGGGAAATAAAGATCGCGATAGGGCAAGGAACTGAATGCCGTCCATGCCGGGCATGCGATAATCAGAGACAATGGCGGAAAAAGGTCCGCTTTCTTTAAGGATTTTAAGGCCCTCGTCAGCACTTTGCGCAGAGAATAAATGGAATTTTTTATGAAGATTTCGTCTGTATGCCGAAAGAATATCGGGATCGTCATCAACCAGGAGAATTTTATTATTCATTATAGTCGCCCCTTTTTTAAAAAATTACTGGCGTATTCTTCCCATTTGGCAATTTTTGGTAAAAAGGCAAGAGATTCTATATATTCATAGTCCAATAATTGCTGGGTGATATTATGACAGGGTTGCCAATGCATTGGCAGTAAAGCATTGGCAATATGCACTGCCGCAAGCGGTGATAAACTTGTCCCGGATGCTTGCGATGGGTGGTGATGGTAGGCAACCGACTCAATAACACTATCCGAGAATCCCCACATTCCCAGAAGATAAGCTCCAATTTCGGCATGAGTTACCTTGAAAAGCTGGTATTCTGCTTCCAGCAGGGTTTTAGGCTGCTTCTTTATCAGAGTTAATAGTTCTTTATAAATATCTGGAATGCCCAGCAGTAACAAATAGCCGATGTCGTGCAATATACCGGCGAGTCTGGCATCTTCCGCCATTTTTTCATTCCCGCAAACGTCCAGTATTAAGTAGTGGGACATTTTACCTACCATGAGGCTGTGATTCTGCAGAGCACAAGCGTTAAAAAGTATATTGTCCGCAGATTTGTTGGAGTCAAAAGCATGGACATAGAGGGTAAGAGCTTTTAAGGTTTCAAGACCTAGCAGAGCTGTAGCCTGCTGGACGTTATTAACTTTTTGGGGAAGGCCGAAAAAAGCTGAGTTTACCAACTGCAGAACCTTGGCTGTCATAGCCAGGTCGTGGCTCATAATGGCCGCAATTTTTTTGATTGAAGGTTCTGGTGATTGCATTTCTTCAATCAGCATAGCAGATAGTTGCGGAATACACGGCAGATTATTCACCGTGGTAGCAATCTGTATCAAGTTATTGTTGCCCAGCAAATCCCTCAGCCTGAATACTCGATCAATAGAATATATAAGCACATCAATATCCACAGGTTTATTTATAAACTGATGGGTTATGGACACGGAAGCCAAGGCAAGTTCCTGTTTGGTGTTTCCCGAAAGTATTATGCGAACAGTATCCGGATATAGCATTGCAACCTGGCTGAGAAGCTCAGCTCCATTTATGCCCGGCATAATCATGTCGCTGATTACCATATCGAATTTTTGCTGTTTCATCATTTCCAGGCCCTCTTCGCCGCCTTGGGCAAAGAACAGGTCCCAGGAATCATGTTTGTTACGGAATCGGCGTTTTAAACCATCCAGCAGATAAGCATCGTCATCAATAAATAATATACGTTTTTTGCTCTTAATTATCCATCAACTCCTTTTTGAGGTGAGGATGATACAGGTAAACTAATGGTAAAACAGGTTCCCTCACCTTCTGTTGATTCGACTTGAATTTTACCCTGGTGTTTAGTTACGATAATATCATGGGCAATCGCCAATCCTTGCCCGGTTCCCTGCCCAACTTTCTTGGTAGTAAAGAAGTGGTCATATATACGATGAATAATGCTGGAGGGAATTCCTAAACCATTATCGCTTATCATAATTTTAATATTGCCGTATTCCTGGGCTGTAACTATAGTGATGCAGCCCTTTTCATAAGACGATTTTTCAATAGCAGCCTGGATGGCGTGGCTGGAGTTCACTATCATGTTCAAAACAACCTGGTTGATTTCATCTATGGCACAGAAAAGTAAAGGAAGATCCGAAGCGAGCTCCAGCTTCAAATCTGCGTAATATTTCCATTCGTTTACAGATATATTAACCGTATTTTCAATTCCCTTGTTAACATCGGAAAAGCGTTTTTCCCCGCTTTGGTGGTGGGAAAAGTCTTTCATGGTAAGAACCAGCTTTCTGACTCGTTCTATTCCAGAGAGTGATTGTTCAATTGCTTTGGGGATTTCGTCAAGGAGGTATTCCAGATCGCTTGCGTTTTCATGCTCGTGGATGATTTGAATGGATTCTTCTATATTACTACCTTCTTCAAAGGACGCTATCAACTGCCGGTAATCAAGCAGGAGAGACTGGAAATCCGCAAAAGCCTCCTTTAAAAACTGGGTATTGTCACCTACGTATTGCATAGGGGTATTAATTTCGTGGGCGATTCCGGCAGCAAGCTGCCCTATGGATTCGAGCTTTTGCGAGAGAGCCACCTGGGCTTCATGCCTTTTCTCTTCGGTTACGTCCCGCAGAACCAGCACCAGGCCGATTATTCGGTTTTCGCGATTTTTGATGGTATTACCGGAACAGGTTATTATTTTGCGGGCCGCATCCTTGGTTAGCAGGGTGAAAGTTTCCGGATAATTGCTGATATACTGTTTTTTGATAATATTCATAATCAATTGCTTGAGAAGGCTATGCTCTTGTTGGTTTGATCCATCTATCAGGTACAATACATCACAAATATTTTTGCCTGTGGCTTCCGGGGCTGTCCATGAGGTTATATCTTCAGCTGCTTGATTCATCAAAATTACCTGGTAGTTAACATTACAAGTTATAACACCGTCCCCAATGCTCTGCAAGGTTACTGCCAGTTGTTCTTCGTTGGCCAGCAGCTTTCGCTGCACTCTTCCGCGTTCCAGGGACCAGTTGAATATTTGGGCTACGGTTGTTAATATATCGATATCTTCCATTGGCCAAAGCCGATGATAACGACATTCATCAAAACCCAAAAAACCAAAATAGTTTTTCCCTACATTAAAGGGAACCACCAGCACCGACTTTATCTCTTGAGCCTGGAGCAGTTCTCTTTCAGTTTCGCCGGGAATGTCTGCTATATCGCTGTAAATAATAGTATGGTTATTGCGCAGCATCTCGGTCCACCAGGGAATATCATCAGCAGGGATATTCTGAAGCATTTCTTTTTGGGGTGATATTCCATTGGCTACCCATTCGTAGGTATTATCATAAGCATCGCGCTTGATTGAATACTGGAAAATATAGACCCGGCTGACATCCAGAGTTTCTCCCAGTACACTTATGGATTCACTGAAAAAAGCACCGCTTTTTTCAGGATCAACAGCGTGCATGGCAATCATGGAAAGCATGTTTTCATATAGGATTCTCTTTTTAAAAGCACGTTCAGCTTCCATTTGCAAAGTAATGTCAGTATAGATTGCTATCATGGCAATTAAGCTTCCATCTTCATCCCGGACCGGATCAATCTGAAGATTTACGGGAAAAGTATCGAGTGTGCTTTTGTTCATTACCACTTCGCCAAGCCAGGAATTACCATTTTGCATGGTGGAGAAAATCTCAGCAAGAACCTCGGATCTGACGAAGAGTTCGCTAAGGCCCTGCATAGCATTTATTTCTTCCAAATAATATCCAAACAGCTGGGTGAAGGCATTATTCAAGTAATAAAAATCACCATTGATATAGTTCACGGATATGGCGTTGCTGGAACTATCAATAGCCTTTTTTATGTGCAGCAATACTTCGTAGGCGGATTGGTTGGTTTTAGGGAAACCTGCAGGCATAGCACACCTCCCAATGTTTAAGTATTCAGGTATCAAGTGCAATTTCTTTGGCGACAATAAAAAATTCTATGTCATTCATTCCAGGTATCCTATAATCTGAAACCATAACAGCAACGGGCCTTGATGTTTAACGCCATGATATATAGTAATCTGGTATTAGCAGCTTAAGCTAACTGAAAACCTAAAAATATCTCAACCAATTCCGGATCAAATTGAGTGCCGGCACATTTTTTTATTTCCTCCCGGGCTTGCTCCGGACTGCGGGCTGCTTGATATGCGCGGCCCCGAGTCATTACATCGTAGGCATCTACTATGGCTAAAATACGGGACGCAAGCGGAATTTGCTTATGCTTAAGCCCCAGCGGATAACCACTGCCATCCCAATGCTCATGGTGGCTTAGAATATCCTCGGCTATTATTGACAATTCGGGAGTGAATTGAACAATACGGTAGCCTATTTCGCAATGTTTTTGCATAGCTGACCATTCTTCAGAGTTAAGAGGCCCGATTTTCTTAAGAAAATCAACAGGAACGGCGATTTCGCCAATATCATGAAGTGAGCTTAATAAAGCTAAGCGTTCCAGTTCACTTTCGGACAAGTTTAATGCACAACCAAGCATAACGGACATTTCACGTATGCGCATGGTATGATCCAGTGTTTCATGCGTAGTTGAAACTAACTGATTTTCCAGGGAAAGAATAAAATTACTGCGTGTGGCTTTATTATCCAGAAGCTTCTGATTATACATTGCCTCATCAGCCTGCTGAAAAACCGTCATAATATCTTGCTCGGGTTTTTCTTTGGCTGCGGAACCTGTAGCAATACTTAGTTGGATTGGATGCTCATCGCTTTGAGAACAAGCTTTTTTTATGCGCTGACAAATATTCTGTGCAGTTGCAGAGGGTGTCAGAGGGAGGAGTATAACGAATTCATCACCGCCCCAGCGCGCAATTATATCACCTTTGCGACAGCAATCAATTAGAATGCGGGCAGCTTTTTGGAGATGAAGGTCGCCCTCCTGATGGCCAAAAACATCATTGACTAGTTTTAAACCGTTCACATCCCCAATTATTATGCTAAGCGGAAGATTGCGCTGGGTATCCAGGCGCAGCAGTTCTTCTTCAAAAAATGCCCGGTTATAAAGACCGGTGACTTTGTCGGTAAAGCTTAGATGCTGAATTATTCCTTCCGAAAGCTGTTTATCCCAATAAAGGCCCATCATTTCTGCTACTACGCGCAGAGTATCAATATCATCTGTTTGCCAGTTGCGATCACTTTTGGTGTCATCAAAACCCATAAAGCCAATTAATTCTTGCTTCGAGGAGCAAATAGGAACTGCCAGCAGAGAAGAAGTGTTTTGCGCTTGCAGAATCTCTTTTTCGGCAGCAGCTTCTAAAGGCAGATCATTAATATTCCTTATTATTACGGCTTGCTTCTTACTAAGTGCAGACATCCACCATGGGAAAAGAGCAGAGTCCATGTTCCGGAGTTTGGTAATTTGCAAAACATTTTTTTCATCGGACCATTCGAAGAGATTATCCATAATTGAGCTATTACTTTGCTTCTTAAATATATAGACTCTATTGACCCCAACCGCTTTGCCGAGCAGACTAAGAATCTCTTTTATAGGGGGCCCTTCGGGTGCAATAAAAAGACGGGCAGAACGTGCTACTGCCGCTTCCAAACCAAGGCGGTACTGGATTGCCTCCTCAAAGCGTTTGCGTTCAGAAACATCGCGGGAATTCATTAACAAAGCTTCAGTGCCGCCTTCATCGCGAATAACCCGGCCGGTAGTTTCCAGCCATACATAATCTCCGTTTTTTTTACGAAAGCGGTAGGGCGCACTGTTACCCCCGCCGCTGCCTATAACATTGTTAATAGCAGTAATTAATTGCTGTTGGTCTTCCGGGTGTATAAAATCAATAGCGTGCTTGCCCAGTAAATCATCTGGATTATAGCCAAGAATTATCTGGAGTGTTGAATTGATATAAAGATAAGTAAAATCATCCGGCTTGAGTAAGACTATCATATCAAATGAGTTCTCGGCCATTTGGCGATATTTTTGACCATAGTGACGAAGAGCTTCATCACATGATTGCAACAAATGTAAAATGTTATCAATAGGTTGTTCTTTTTTCTCTATGTTGGTCATCTATTTGCCTCCTGTATCCAATAATCCCGTAAACAGGGCACATGTCTAATATTTGCATTCGCGTTAATTTGACTTAATTCCTGCTTTTATATATATCAGAAAGCATAATATTGCAATGCTTATATATTACTAATATAACGAGGTGAAAGTCTTATCAAAACCGGGATTGCCATAAATACCTAATTTATCACCTGCTCTGCTATAATATAACGAGACAA
>JAQUBU010000059.1 GCA_028686565.1 Syntrophomonadaceae bacterium | reverse complement strand
CCCTGCGGTCACAATTAAAGTGGCACCCTTCGGGCACAATGATGTTCCCTGCGGTCACAATTAAAGTGGCGGAGAGAGGGGGATTCGAACCCCCGAGACAGTTTTAGCCGTCTACTCGATTTCCAGTCGAGCGCCTTCAGCCGAGCTCAGCCATCTCTCCACGGTTAATATTTTGGGAATGCTGCAGTTTCCAGGTTGCTTGCAAAAGCATTCACCATTTTGACACTATGACATTATACATTGATTTTGATTTCCCCGCAAGTATCTTAACTTCTACTTGTTGCCGGCAAGTAATTCTTTGCCATTTATTCTTCACCGGTACTGTTATTCAGGTAAGCTATCAGTCTTTCTTTTAACATGGGAAGAGGAAAAGCTTTCTCTTCAATATTGCTGATGGAACGGCCGTACAAGTACATTCTATCCTGGTAATGCCCGGTCTTTCTTGCCTCCTGAGGCAGCTCCCGGATGTTCTTCATCCATCCCGCCGCCAATGAGCGGGGGGTGTGAAAGACAAAACGGTACTCACCGGCTTTTAGGGAAAATTCCACCAGTGAATAATACTCTCGTTCCACTACTTGAATATCGCATTTGGGGCAATAGGCTTCATTCTGGATATAGCTGTTGTAGGATATACCTGCACTGCGGGAGGCTTCTTTGCAGTCCTCACAGAGCCAAACTTTTTTGCGGTCAGGTCCCAGCAAATAACTGGCTTTAATTGCTCCCTGATTCTCCTGATACATTTTCTTCAGCACCTGTTTTTTTATTTCATATATATCTTTACTCAACTCATGGTAGGTTTTGGCATAATGATTTAAATGAAATAGATAAAAGCTGGTTTTTAGCAGCTCAGCTTCGGAATAGTTATCTACATCTTCCATAAAGCGATCATAATATTTGAAGGCCTTTTGCAATTGCCTGAATTCACCGGGCTTTCCTGACCGGGTTTGGAAGGAATTCTTTTTCTTGTCTCTGATTTCTGCCAATAAAGAAGGGATATCCATGCGCTCAAGGTCACTTTCAGCGAACAGAAACGATATCCCCCTTTTTTCATGGCGCAAGACCTGCGCCACCGTCAGGAATCCATAATTAACGAGATCATTAACCTGACGATTGCTGATTTTGTATTTGGCGGCCACTTCGCTGCTGGTTAACACCCTATAAACTCCTTCATAAACAAGTACTTAACACTTTAAAGTTAGGAGTGGTTCAGTGCTTCAATACCTTTACAATTCATCAAAACACCCTTGTGCATCAAACATAATAGTTTAGTATATTATTATACAGATGGAGCTTATACACTCTTAATGGTCTTAATAAATTTTACGTTAAATCTAAAGGATGGACAAATGCCAAAGTGGATATGGGATAAATTCAATAATATAGAGTATATTACTATTCCCGCTTGGGTCAAACAGGGAATAAATATCGCCTTTACCTCTCACCTGGGCGGGCTTAGTTCTTATCCTTATCAATCCTTGAACCTGGGTTTGCATGTTGGTGATCAAAAAGAAAAGGTGATTAAAAACCGTCAGCAAATCCTGCAGCTCTTTAGCAGTGACTTAAATCATATGGTAAGCTGCGAGCAAGTACACTCCGCCAATGTTGCCCTGGTTGACCAAAGTCTGGCTGGCCGGGGAGCCCGGGATTTGGCTTCTGCTTTGCCTGACTGTGATGCTCTGATCTGCAGTACCCCCGGCTTGGTTTTGGCTACTTTCTATGCCGACTGTTTTCCCATTTTCTTTTTTGACCCCGTAAAACGAACGGTCGCTGTTGCACATAGCGGCTGGAAAGGAACCATGGGAAGAATAGCTGGCTTTGCCCTGGAAAAAATGCAGCTTGCCGGCGGCAGTTACCCTGAAAATGTTGAGGTGCTTATTGGTCCGGGAATAGAATCATGCTGCTTTAATATCCAAGCTGAGCTCGCAGTTAGGGTTCAGCAGGAGTTCCCCTCTTTTACTGATATTATTTATTCAGAGCATGACCGTTATTTTTGGGACTTGAAAAACACTATCAGACAAACTCTTCTCCAATCTGGCTGCCTCCCTGCAAATATAAGCACTTGTGATTTGTGTACCTCCTGCCATCCGGAGCTTTTTTTCTCCTACCGCCGGGAAAGCGGAACAACCGGGCGCATGGGCGCATTTATAGGACTTAAATATTAAGCTAAAAAGCAAAAAATCATTAAAAGCCCGGATTTTTAAGTTATACTATATATAGTACTTTATTATTTTATAGGTTATAAAATCCGTCCCTCCTGACAGATTTCCCTTTATTTTTATATACGTGCACATATTCTTGGAGGTTTTATGTCTACTACTTTAATTCTGGATATTGTAATAATCTTTACCGCCGCCTTAATAGGCGGCTTTGTGGCTGATCGGCTGAAGCAATCCCCTATTGTAGGCTATATTATAGGCGGAACCATAGTGGGCCCCAATGTTTTAAAGCTGGTTAATGATGTTGCCCTGATCAATGAATTGGCTGAACTAGGAGTCATACTGCTGATGTTTACCCTGGGTATCGAATTCTCCTTGTCACGTCTGGACAAGGTTAAAAATGTTGCAGTATGGGGTGGATTACTGCAAATCTGCGGCATGATCCTGATTGGAGCCCTGGCTTCACACCTCATGGGATTCTCTTACATCGAGTCTGTTTTCCTCGCTTGTGTCATTGCTATCAGCAGCACCATGATTGTAATGCGTTCACTGGGCGAGTCCGGTGATTTGAATTCGGTACACGGACAAATAATGCTGGGCATCTTAATTGTTCAGGATATCTTCGTGATTCTAATGGTTTCCCTCTTGCCTTTTTTGAAGGATTTCTCACTCTCCAACGCTTCTATGATTGCTGTCCCACTGCTCAAGACTATCATTTTGGTTATTGCTATGCTGATCTTATCTCGAAAAGTTATTCCTTTTTTTATGGACCGGGCGGCGAAAAGCAGCAGCAATGAAGTGTTTTTGCTTTTCGCTTTGAGTTTGGGCCTGGGAGTTGCGGCCTTTGCTCATCAGATGGGGTTGTCGGTTTCTCTAGGCGCCTTCCTGGCTGGCCTGGTTATCAGCGAATCCGAATATTCCCATGAAATACTTGGGAAGATCGTTTCTTTCAGGGATAGCTTTGTGGTCTTGTTCTTCGTTTCAGTAGGCATGCTGGTCAACCCTGCCCACCTGAGTGCCAATTGGACCCTTTCCCTTACCGTCCTGGGGATTATCATTATCGCCAAAGCAGTGGTGGTATACGCTATCGTCAGGATATTCAAATTCCATAGCCGCATTGCCTTCTACTGCGGAATGGGCCTTCTGCAGACTGGAGAATTCTCGATTGTTATGGCTCAGCTGGGCCTGAAAGCCCAACTGATCGATTTCCAACTATATGACATAATTTTGGCTACCTCAATTGTTTCCATTATGCTAACACCGATATTTATGAGCCAGTCTCCCCTTATATACGAATTTTTACGGAAAAGAAAAACTTTGAACTGGCTTTTCCCTGAAAGCAGTTCAGGAATTCCTGAGGATGTGCTTGCACCCATAAACAATCATGTTATTTTATGCGGTTATGGCCGCGTTGGTCATGTTATCGGCCGAGCTCTGCAATATATGAAAATTTCTTTTCTGGTAATAGACTATAATCACCTGAATATAAAAGAACTGGCGGAGCATAATATCCCTTATATTTACGGAGATGCCGCCAACGAAATTATTCTGGAGCATGCCCATTGCCAGTCAGCCAGTATGGTTATACTGGCATTGCCAGACATACTAAGCAACCAACGAGCTGCCAAGAACATATTGGGCATGAGTCCTAATATTCCTGTTCTTTCCCGGGCTCAGAACAACCGGGAAAAAGAAATTTTGCTGGCTTCCGGTGTAGCGGAAGTGGTAATACCCGAAGCAGAAGCTGGCCTGCAAATGATCTGGCATACAATGATGCAGCTTGGTCTGCCTCTGGAAAATATTGAGGATTATCTGGAGTATCTTTTTGTTCGGGATTATCAAAATATAAATGAACTGCAAGGCAGTGATATGAACAAGCTTGAATCGTTCAAACTAAAGGAGTTTACGGTCAGCCCCTCAGCACCTTGGGCCAATAAAACTTTAAGAGAATCAAATATTCGTGAAATGACCGGCTGCACAGTTGTCAGTTTAAGAACATCAGGCGGTCCTATAAAGCTAAATCCCCGCAGCATTCAGCTCATTCTGCCCAGCTTTCAAATCATTGTGCTGGGTACCAAGTCCCAATTGCTGCAATTTGCCGCCTTAAACGAAGGAGAGCTTGATAATGGCTAATATATTTAATATCTGGTCGTAATCGCAAGTCTATTACTCCATCGTAAATCCCCGCTTATGACAAATGATCCCGCACCAGGGGTGCTGCTCCCAGAGCTCCGGCTAACTGGCATTCTGCGGGAACTTTTATCTCAGCACCCAACACCATCCGCAAACATTCGCACAAGCCTTCATTCCGGGCCACTCCCCCGGTAAAGGTAATCTGCGCGACTTTTATTTTAGCTCGGAATCGTCCCGTGGGGGCTTTATTAAAAAAGACCGGCTTGTTATACCAGTCTTTTCTTCCTTATATGGTACCCGAGGGCACAATGATGTTCACTTCGTTCACTAATAAGGTAGCGGAGAGAGTGGGATTCGAACCCATACCCCTTCGGGGCACACCGCGGGACTTTTATTTTAGCTCGGAATCGTCCCGTGGGGGCTTTATTAAAAAAGACCGGCTTGTTATACCAGTCTTTTCTTCCTTATATGGCGGAGAGAGTGGGATTCGAACCCACGGGACGATTCCTCGCCCACACGATTTCGAGTCGTGCGCTTTCAACCGGACTCAGCCATCTCTCCTTAGATTAATAAAAAATTCTTTTATGATTTTCGCACATTCTGCTTCCAATATTCCGGGTTCAACTATAACCTGGTGATTTAACGCCGGGGATCTGAGCAAGTCAAAAATTGAACCGGCCGCACCGGCTTTTTCATCCCAGCTGCCGAAAACCAGTCTGCCCAAGCGCGCATTTACCATTGCTCCCGCACACATAACGCAAGGCTCCAGGGTACAATAAAGGGTTGCTTCATTAAGCCGCCAGTCTCCCAGTTGAGCAGCTGCCTTTTGCAATGCCAGTACCTCGGCATGAGCTGTGGCATCCTGGCGCAATTCTTTCTCATTATGAGCCTGCGCAATAATTTCTCCATTATGGACAACAATCGCCCCGATGGGGATTTCCCCCATTCGATAGGCTTCCCGGGCCAGTTCGAGAGCCTGGCGCATATAGAATTCATGCATCATATCACCCCTGGTTTGTTTACCAGCATTGGGCTTTAAAAAACAAATGGTGCGCCCGAAGGGACTCGAACCCCCGGCACACGGTTTAGGAAACCGTTGCTCTATCCTGCTGAGCTACGGGCGCATGGGAAAATTATTAATCAATTGTAACATTAGAATTATAACGGATTTATGAAGCATTCGCAAGTTAAAGCAACAAGGGACAACATTTATAATCACTACTTTCACTTCACGCAAGGCACAAATTTAATAAAAATTTTTCTTTTAAGCCTTTCACCTCGTTTAAGCATAGAAAGAAACTGCGGAGCAGTTTCATCACACCGCTGCAACGAGGCTGCGCCTCGTTATAACCTGCCGCCCTGTTTTTTATAGTAACCCGACCGCGCAAAGAAGCGGAAAACATATTTTCGCCTCGTTATAAATGAAGACAAGTGGGGACAACGCAAGCGGCAACAGCTTTTGCCTTTATGCTTGCGTTCAACTCCGGGCACAGTACCGCAAAAGGTTGTTTTCCACATAAATTTTTGCCTGCCCGCTGTCACACAAATAAGCCAGGAAGGCCATAACACTGCACTCCAGGCGGAAATAATGGTTACGATTCACCTGCAGCCCCTGCCGGTTTATAACTTCAACTATAATAGCTTCCGGACTGCGCGGTTCTTTAATCATTTCTTTTATGCTATTTACAACCGTTATAAACATTTCTTCATTGGCTTTAAGCACAGCAGACACGTCTGCAATTAGCCCCCCATGGGAAAGATAGAGCTTGATAAACCGGGCTGCTTTAATGGTCTCGATGGTCCCGTTTTGTTTGTCTGGATGGGCCAGATAAAGAAACGGGTTGTCTGTGAGGATTTCCGGAGCAATTAAAGCGTCCCCTGCAAATAAAACCCCATCGGGAGTTATTATTCCCATCTGTCCCAGACTGTGTCCGGCCAGGTCAAGAACTATAAATCGCTTCGCATTAATCCGCACCGGACCTGCCTTTATAATATGACTGACCCGGGAAGCCTGCGGCATCAAGAATTTTGCGGTTAACAATTTGAGAGGATATGCAGAATACATCGCATAAGGGGTTAAAATGGGGTTGTTTATAAATGCTGCCTCAAGTTCTGAGGCATATATCCGGCAATGACTTTTTTCCTGAATATAGTGATTGCCGCCGCAGTGGTCGGCATGAGCATGGGTGTTGCATATGGCATATACCGACCAGCCTTTTGAGTCCAATATTTGCAAAAGCTCCTGCGCCTGGTTCTGATTGGCTCCACTGTCTATTAACAGGCACCTGCCATCTTTAAATACATACAGCCCCAAGCTGGTATTATTGCTTTCAATGGCATAGGTGTTACCGCTTAGATGCCGCAAATCCATGGTTCTATTGTCCTCCTGCTAATTGTTGTTTCCCTTACACAAAAGTTCAATAAACTCCTGCTCTTCAATATGGGGAAAAAAACTGCGGATATCGATTTCTGCCAATCTATCTTGTACATCCTCTTCCCGGTAGACTATGCCAATCAGCACATTTTCCAGATCGCTTATCTCCCGGCTGGCAAAATAATCCCCAAATATTCTGCAACCGCTGATCAGGCCGCGCTTGACCTCCAGCCTTATGTCTATATTACCCCAGCTAAAAGCCTGTTTTTTTTGTATATTATAAGCTGGGGAAATTCCATATATCCATTCCCAACTGCTGTATTTATTATCGCGCGATTGATTTACCGCTTGCATGTCATATTCGCTGAGATTATATGCAGCACTATTACTTTCCTCCCGAAGCACCTCTTCCGTGAGTATTTGCTTAAACTTTTCTATGCTGACCGGTACCGAGAGGTGTTCGCTGATATTGGTTACCCGGCTGCGCACTGATTTTATCCCCTTGGAAGAGATTTTTTCCGCACCGGGATTTAAAGCATGAACCATTTCTTCTATGCTGGTATCAAATAGAATTGTTCCATGGTGCATAAGCCGGTTTTTATATTTGAACTGGGCATTCCCTGAAAACTTTTTGCCTTCAATGCTTATATCGTTCCTTCCGTTGTTCTCTGCTTCAATCCCCAATCTTTTCAGCGTGTTTATTACCGGACGGGTGAATTTGGCAAAGTTGGCGAAATCATTGTTTTCGTTTACCACCAAAGTAAAGTTCAGATTGCCGTAATCATGGTATACTGCGCCGCCTCCAGACATCCGGCGGGCCACCGTTATATTCTTTTCTTTTATATAGTCCTGGTTTATTTCTTCAATGGTATTTTGGTTCCTTCCAATTATAACAGCCGGACGGTTTTGCCAGAGGATGAAGTAATTATCACTGGCGGGCAGATTTTTTACGGCATATTCTTCCAAAGCCAGGTTGAAATACGGATCATTGGCAGGGTTTATTATTTCTATCATTATTAAACTGACCCTCCGTATTTTAGCACTTATTTCCGGGGCGGTACTATATGAATTGACTTATCATTAACATCAAGCAAAGCTTCCATTAATGCTTCGCTAAGAGTGGGATGCGGATGAATGGTTCCCGCCATTTCTCTTGCTTTCATCCGGTTTTTAACCATCACGGTCCCTTCCATGATCAAATCACTGGCATGCGGGCCGATTATATGTACCCCAATGACAACATCATCCTGGTCTGCTATAACTTTTACCATGCCGTCAGTTTCTCCCATGGTTATTGCTTTGCCATTGGCTCCAAACGGGAACTTGCCGACCCGGTATGCTTTCCCCTGAGCCCTGGCTTCTTCCTCACTCATCCCCACACTGGCCATCTCAGGAATGGTGAACACACATGAAGGAACTGCATGGTAATGAACTGTCGTCTCCATGCCCGCGATATTTTCAACCGCGGCAATGCCTTCTTCAGATGCAACATGGGCCAGCATCTGCCCGCCGATTACATCGCCTATGGCATATATTCCATCCACATTAGTGGCAAATTGCTGGTCAACCATGATAAATCCGGATTCATCTGTTGCTATCCCCAGCTTTTCAAGATTAAGCCCTGCAGTAAAAGCTTTTCTTCCTCCGGCTGCCAGTATGATATCCGCATCGGCTTCTATAATTCCTTTTTTTCCCAGTGCGGTGATTTTCCAGCAAGACCCATCAGCTTCTATTTTTTGAACGGCTGCCGCCGTATGAACCTCTATTTTTTGTTTCTTCAGAAACACACGCAGCCTTTTACCCAGTTCGTTATCCAAACTGCTCAAAAGCTCCGGCAAATATTCAAATATCTTTACATCACTGCCCAGAGCATTAAATATGCAGGCAAATTCCAATCCTATAACCCCGCCGCCAATAATCGCCAGCCTTTTCGGCACTTCATTCAATTCCAGCAGCTGATCACTATTTAATACCCCCGGCAGTTCAAGCCCGGGTATCGCTAACTTGGCCGGGATCGAGCCGCTGGCCAGCAGTATGTTTTTCCCCCGATGTTCTTCCCCGTTTACCAGTACGGTATTCTTGTCCAGCAGTGCTGCTTCCCCGGTTATTCTTTCTACACCATTGGCTTGCAGAAGTTTTTCCACTCCCGCCACCAGGTTATCAACAATGCCATCTTTGCGCTGACGGGCTGCTGCCATGTCAAAGGCTATACTGCCCACCTGAATATTATAATCATTGCTGGAGAGCAGGTCTTTCATAAGCAGGGCATTACGGTAATATGCTTTGGTAGGTATACAGCCCCGGTTGAGGCAGACACCCCCCAGCCGGGTTTTTTCAATCAAGACCGCACTCATTCCCAACTGACGAGCCCGGATAGCTGCTACATAGCCACCCGGGCCTCCGCCGATGATAATCAGATCTTTCATTTTAACGGGCCTCCCACTTGAGTACCGGTTTACGCGCGGCGGTAACTTCATCCAGCCGTTTGATTGCCGCATTCTGGGGGGCATTAATCACCAGGTCCGGATTCTCTATGGCCTCCCGGGCAATGTCTTGCATTACCTGAATAAAAGTATCCAGCCGTTCTTTGCTCTCGGTTTCGGTTGGCTCAATCATAATAGCTTCACTGACGATCAAGGGGAAATAAACGGTTGGGGGGTGATAGCCGTAATCTATCAGCCGTTTGGCAATATCCATGGTTGAAACATGATTCTCTGCTTGTTTCCTGGAATTGGCGATAAACTCATGTTTGCACAAGCGATCCATAGGAATATTATAATTATCGCGCAGTTGATGACGCAGGTAGTTGGCATTCAGTACCGCATGCTCACAGGCTTCTCTTAGTCCTGCTGCACCCAATGTCTTGATATAGGCATATGCTTTTACAATGACTCCAAAATTACCGTAAAAATTCTTGAGCTTGCCAATAGACAATGGCCTATTATAGTCAAAACTATATTTTTCTCCTTTTTTAACCGCAACTGGTATGGGCAAAAAATCCAAAAGCAGCGATTTAACCCCTACTGGCCCCGAACCGGGTCCGCCGCCGCCGTGTGGAGTACCAAAGGTTTTATGCAGGTTAACATGGATTACATCAAATCCCATATCTCCCGGCCGGGCCACTCCTATAACCCCGTTCAGGTTGGCCCCGTCATAATAGAGCAGCCCTCCGCCATCATGCACTATGGCTGCAATTTCCTTAATCTCTTCTTCAAAAAGCCCCAGGGTGTTAGGATTGGTCAGCATCAAGCCAGCTACTTCATCATTCATTTTAGCCCGCAAATCATCCAAATCGACCAGACCCCGGTCATTTGATTTAACTTCTATGACATCATAGCCCACCACATTAGCCGTAGCCGGATTTGTTCCATGTGCGGAATCAGGAACCATCATTTTGCTTCTTTTATAATCCCCGCGATGCAAGTGATAGGCTTTAATAATCATAACCCCGGCCATTTCCCCATGGGCTCCGGCCGCCGGCTGCAGGGAGAAAGCATCCATGCCGGTTATCTCCGAGAGCATGTCCTGCATTTCATAATAAAGCTGCAAAGCACCCTGCACTGTATTTTCAGGCTGGTAAGGATGGATTCCGGCAAAACCCGGCAGTCTGGCAGCCCATTCATTAATCTTGGGATTATATTTCATGGTGCATGATCCCAGCGGATAAAAACCGCTGTCAACCCCATAAGCCCGGGTAGATAATTCAGTAAAATGCCGAACTGCTTCTACTTCGGCGATTTCAGGCAAAGCAGCTGCATCCTTCCGCAAAAACTTTTCGGGGATAGTTTCCCTGATATCATCTTCTGGTACTTGTGCTGCGGGCAGGCTAAAGGGATTGCTGTCAGGAACATGTTTTTCGAAAATTAGTTTATTCATCTATTTCCCTCCTAACACTGCTAACAGTTGGTCAATTTCGCTTTTGCTTCGTTTCTCCGTGAAAGCCAGCAATAGCGCGTCTTCCAATTCATATCCGCCGATAATGCCGTTTTCCAATAATTTTTGATTGGCTGCTGCCGGGTCAACGACTTTCACTGCAAACTCGCAAAAATAAGGCTTGTCATATTTCAATTGAAAACCGGCCTGCACCAATTGTTTATGTGCGTAACTCGCCAGGTGGTGGCAGCGCATGGCAATATCCTTAAGTCCCT
>JAQUBU010000058.1 GCA_028686565.1 Syntrophomonadaceae bacterium | reverse complement strand
CAGACTGCATTGTTTTATTATATCACCGGTGTCCAAGCTTTTATCCATATACATTATAGTTACTCCGGTTACTTCCTCACCTGCCATTATCGCTCTCTGGATGGGAGCTGCACCCCGGTAGCGAGGTAATAATGAGGCATGTACATTAATACACCCATAACGCGGAAAGCCGAGAATAGCCGGGGGAATAATCTGCCCATACGAAACAACCACTATTAAATCCGGCTGCCAGTCCATAACCTGCTGGATTGCTGTTTCGGTCTTTATGGAATCAGGCTGGAATATCTGCAGTTTAAAGGATTCAGCCACAGTTTTAACCGGGGTCGGCTTAAATTTATGCCCTCTCCCCTTGGGACGATCCGGCTGGCTTACCACCGCTATTATTTCATTTTCTGAGTGAATTAAGGCTTCCAAAGACGGTACGGCAAATATTGATGTACCCATAAAAACTATTCTCATCTTCTTTTAAAGCTTAAATAGCTTGCCTTTCATAATATATCCGCGGTCATCTTCCGGTCTCTAACGTATATCAATACCCTCGGTCATCATTTCTGGTCTCGACTGCTATATCAATGAACAAGATGCCATCCAGGTGATCTATCTCGTGTTGTAAAGCCTTGGCCAGCAGGTCTACACCCTCTATATTCAGTTCCTGCCCCTGCCGGTCAATTCCTTTGACTATTACCTTTTTAGCTCTGTTTACCCTGCCGACTATACCCGGTACACTTAAGCATCCTTCGCTGCCTGTCATTAGGCCTTCCTTGCAGATAATCTCCGGATTAATTATTTCTATATAGTTTTCTCCGGTGTCGATAACTACAATACGCTTGGAAACACCGATTTGCGGAGCAGCCAAACCTACCCCATCAAAAGCATACATGGTATCGCGCATATTATCGAGCACTCGTATTACCCCATCATTAATTTTTTGTATTGGCAAAGCCTTGGCTCTAAGAATTGGATCGGGTAAGGTCACAACCTGGTATACTGACATCTATATCCTCCTTACATAGTTGTGAGCGGATTTATATCCATCTCTAATTTAACTGATTTATTAAGACCTTTAGATATTATATAACGACCAATACTATTTAATAATAGCATATTTTCACATTTAATTAAGAGCTGCCATCTGTACCGATTACGGATTTTATAGATGGGACAAGGGGCTGGCCCCAGTATTTCAACGTCTTCCTCACTGGCATCAATTATTTGTTCTATTTGCTCTGCTTTTGCTTCTGCAGCCACGCGAGCCGCCTCTTCCTGATCAGATGATATTAATATTCTTAATATCTGGGTAAAGGGCGGATAATTTAATAGTTTGCGTATTTTGATTTCTTGCCGGTAAAATCCGATGTAATCCTGGCTGGCCGCCAATTGAATAATTGGATGTAACGGATTATAGGTCTGGACTAATACTTCACCTGGATAGTTGCCCCGCCCAGCTCTGCCTGCAGCTTGTACTATCAACTGAAAGCTGCGCTCTCCCGCTCTGAAGTCAGGTATGTTAAGCATACTGTCAGCATCTATAATTCCTACCAGCGATACACTGGGAAAATCGAATCCTTTGGCGACCATCTGGGTTCCTATTAAAATATCTATTTCTTTCTTTTTCATTTTCTCCAAGATGCTTTTTTGAACACCACTTTTTCTGCTGCTGTCCATATCCAATCTTGCAATACAGGCTTCAGGAAAAAGGTATCTTACTTCTTCTTCAACTCTTTGGGTCCCGGTGCCAATTTGCATTAACCGGATGCTGCCGCATACTGAACATTCACTTGGTACCCTGCTTTGATAATTGCAATAATGACATACATTGCGGTCAATATCTTGATGATAAGTCATCCCCACTGAGCAAACCGGACAGGCGGAAATTTTTCCGCATTCGGTACAGATTGTCATAGGGGCAAAGCCGCGGCGATTAATAAAGAGAATGCTTTGTTCTCCTCTTTTTAAACAATCATTAAGCTTTTCCTGAAGTCTTGGGGATATTGATTTATTAACGATTTTAGCCGAATACTTCATATTTTCAATTTCCACCACAGGCATTTGGGCATCCTTGACTCGTTTTTTAAGGCAGAGCACAGGAGTCTTTTTTATTTCAGCATTATAAAAGCTATCAATAGAAGGAGTTGCACTGCCCATCAGCAAGATTGCAGATTCCATTTCAGCTCTTTGACGGGCTACATTCAGAGCATGATATTTGGGTGTCTCCTCCTGTTTATAACTTGGTTCCTGTTCTTCGTCAATAATGATTAATCCCAAGTCAGGTAAAGGGGCAAAAATCGCTGATCGCGTCCCCAGGACCAGAGTGATTTCCCCCTGACGAATTCGCTTCCACTCAGCATATCTGTCACCTGCAGACATATGGCTGTGTAAAACCGCCATACTATTTATGCGTCCAGCAAACATCTCTACCAGATGACGGGTCAATGCTATTTCCGGCACCATTATTATCACTTTTTTACCTAATTGTATGGCTTTTTCAGCGGCTCGCAAATAGACTTCGGTCTTACCGCTGCCGGTTACACCATAGAGCAGAAAATCCTGTCTGCGGCGACCTGATAAAGCTTTATCTATTTCATCATATACAACTTGCTGTTCATCAGTTAATTGCGGTACTGTGATATAGATTTCATCATCTATTTTTCGGACTACTTCAATATATTTTTTCTTTATCAAAGCTTTGATACTGCTGCCCGGGATAAGATTGTCAAGATATTCCTGCTCAATTTCATTTTTTTGCATTAACATCTCCATAACCTCTGCCTGCCGGGATGATTTTTTCTGCAAAGGCAGTAAATCCTGCAATGGATCAAACTCTTTGATTCTATAAACATATCCCGACTTTTGCTCACGATAGCCAAAGTAACTGCCGCTGATATTTATAAGGTCGTTAAGCTCTAAATCATCCAGAACCTCTTGTTTTAAAAGTTTACACGCTTCTTTGCGACTCATTTCACCCCGCTCCCATAGAACAGTAAAAAACTCGGCATAGGTATTAAGCAGATGCTCTTGTGCTACACTGCCAATTTGCTCTCTGGCAAGCAAGGGGATTACACTAACTTTTCTCTTTCGAACCAAAGTACGCGGTATCATGGCATTAATGGCGCTGGCAACCGGGCAAATACAAGTCTGTGCCATCCAGCAAGCCAGTTCATATAATCCATTGTCGAAGACCGGTTCGCTGTCCAGAATTCTTATCAGAGGCTTAAGCCCGGCGCCGGCTTGCTCTTCCTCATTTATGGCAATAATGAATCCCTCAACCTTTTTGCTGCCCAGTTCCACTAAAACGCGTTTCCCGAAAGCTATTTCTTCTTTCATTCTGTCGGGCACTTGATATGTATAGCTGTGATCAAATCTTTTATTAGGCAGGTTTATTAAGATATCGGCCGAGTACACAACCAGTCCCCCAATTAATTCAACAAAGGCGGGTAATCCCGCCTTGTTTTTATTTATATAGTTAAACATTCTAAATATCGGAACAAATGCGAAGCAGTTTCTTTTGCACCGCTGCAGCGAGGCGAGGGACTTCTTTTCGCCTTGTTATAATCCGGCTTGTTCCTTTAGCTTAGCTGCTTTATCAGTTTTCTCCCAGGTAAAATCTTCATCGTTTCTGCCAAAATGCCCATAGGCAGCAGTCTTCCTATAGATAGGCCGCCTTAAGTCCAGATCTCGGATAATGGCTGCCGGACGCAAATCAAAATTATCTCTGACTAATTGGACTATCTTCTCTTCAGACATTTTACCGGTTCCAAAAGCGTTAATATTGATTGAAAGCGGATTGGCCACACCTATCGCATAAGCCAGTTGTATCTCACAGCGCTCAGCAATACCTGCAGCTACAATATTCTTGGCAACATAACGTGCCATGTAGGATGCAGAGCGGTCAACTTTTGTAGGATCTTTACCCGAAAAAGCACCACCGCCATGACGTGACATACCGCCATAGGTATCAACAATAATTTTCCTGCCGGTTAAGCCGCAATCACCTTGAGGTCCGCCTATTACAAAACGCCCGGTGGGATTTATGTAATAACGTGTTTCGGAGTCCAGCATCTCTGCTGGGACAACATACTTTACTACCTTTTCAATAATGTCTTTAGAAAGAACCTCCATATTAATATCAGGATGGTGTTGAGCAGATACTACTACCGTACTTACCCGAACCGGTTTATCATCCTGATATTCTACTGTAACCTGAGTCTTGCCATCTGGTCTCAGGTACGGAATGATACCTTCCTTGCGAACCACAGCCAATCTCTGAGCCATTTTACTGGCTAGATATATCGGCATGGGCATCAATACATCAGTTTCATTACTTGCATAACCAAACATCATACCCTGATCACCGGCACCGATTGCCTGCAGGGCTTCTTCTGACATTTCCCCCTGCTTGGCTTCAAACGCCTTATCCACACCCATGGCAATATCACCGGATTGCTCATCAAGCGAAGTGATAACTGCACAGGTTTCGGAATCAAATCCAAATTTAGCCCTGGTATAACCAATTTCCTTTATTGTACTGCGTACCAATTTTGCAATATCCACATAACAGTTGGTAGTAATTTCTCCCGCTACCAGAACCAGACCAGTGGTAACTATAGTTTCCGCCGCAACTCTGGAATAAGGGTCTTCAGCAATAATTGCATCTAAAATAGCATCGGATATTTGGTCTGCAACCTTATCTGGATGCCCTTCAGTAACTGATTCAGAAGTAAAATAAGTTTTTATCATTACACCAACTCCTAACTTAGTTCTTTTTTACCAGTTCAACTACTTTGTCAATTATGGCAGCTGCTACTTCTTGCTTGCTCATTTTGGGTAGCGAGTTTATTGTTCCACTGCGTTCTATTATAGAAACAATGTTGGTATCGGCAGCAAATCCTGCTCCCTCCATGGTAACATCATTAGCAACTATAAAATCAAGATTCTTGCTTTTCAATTTCTTTTGGGCATTGGCAATGAGATTCTCCGTTTCCGCCGCGAATCCCACCATGATCTGATCAGGCACTTTATTCTTGCCCATCTCTTTTAGTATATCCGGGGTACCTACCAGTTCAACAATTAATTTTTCCGAGCGATCATCCTTTTTCTTTATCTTCTGCTCGGCAGCTTTAGCTATCCTAAAATCACCAACTGCAGCTGCACCAATAATGATGTCACAGGCTGGCTGATTTCTCAGCATTACTTCGCACATTTCCTCGGCACCCCATACATTAAAAACTTTTACATCTTTGGGGGTTTCGAGATGGGAACGACCTGTTACCAGTATAACATCAGCACCACGGTTAACCGCTTCCTGCGCAATGCAATAACCCATTTTTCCAGTACCGCGATTAGCTATAAACCGCACTGGATCAATATCCTCGCAAGTGGTTCCGGCGTTAACCATTAAGCGTTTGCCAAACAAATCCTTTTTAGTGAAGAGCAGCTTGTTGATTTGCTCATAAATATCATTAACATCAGGCAATCTGCCCTGACCGCTTGTACCACAAGCCAACATTCCCGTATCAGGGTCCATAAACTTGCATCCGTAATCACTTAATTTTTTGATATTATCCTGAACAATAAAGTTTTTATACATGTTGGTGTTCATCGAAGGTACTACTAAAACCGGAGCGGTATTAGCAAGAACTATAGTCGATAGGAGGTCATCGCCGATTCCGTGCGCCATCTTGGCAATAAAATTTGCCGTTGCGGGGGCAATTACCAGCAAATCGAGATCTTCTGCTGCACCTATATGTTGGACTTTCCATTCCCTGGATTCCTGCCATAAATCAGTTAATACTTCCCGGCCTGATAATGTTCTGAATGTTAACGGCGAAACAAATTTGGTTGCCGATTCAGTCATCATTACAATAACATCAATGTCATTCTTTCTTAAGCGACTAACCAATTCAGCGATCTTATAGACTGCAATACCACCGGTAATACCTATTCCAACTGTTTTTGACACTGATCCTGCCTCCTTTAACATACCGCAATTGATACTAGTCTATTTTGATCCGGCCTTTCATAATATCATCAAGTGCATTGGAAACCATTGACGATAGTCTGTAGTTTTCATCGTTTCTCTTTCTTTCGGATAAAACGCGAGCTCTTTTCGCTACTGCAACTACTACTGCATATTTACTTTCACCTATTTCCATAAGGTCTTTAGTAGAAGAAGGAGTCATTAAAATCACCTCAAATCAATATTTTCAAGCCGACAGCGTTCAGCAACAATTATTGCTTTTATTTTCTCCAGGGCTTCATCTATCTCATCATTGATTACTAAATAATCATAACATCTAATCTGCTTTAACTCATCTTCACTGGCAGCCAAACGCAAATATATACTATCCTGGGAGTCCTGCCCCCGGGATAGCAATCTTGATGCTAGTTCTTCCATATTGGGCGGTGAAATAAAAATAAATACTCCTGATGGCATAGAATGCTTGACCTGCAAGGCACCCTGTATGTCGATCTCCAGTAAAACATCACAGCCGCGTTCCAAATTATCCATAACAAAACTTCGAGGGGTTCCATAGCTGTTGGTATAAACCTCTGCACATTCCAAGAATTCGTTGCGCTTTTTCATCTCTTCGAATTCATGGTGATTAACAAAGAAATAGTGTTTTCCTTCTATTTCTCCGTCTCTAGGCAGACGAGTAGTAACTGACACAGATACTCGCATATCACTCATCTTAGAGAGCAAAGCCCTCTTTAATGTTCCTTTACCCACTCCAGAAGGCCCTGATATTATAAACAATATACCTTTTCTGGTAAAATACATATCACACTTCCTGCTGCTTAAACCTCTTCACTAATTTCTTTGGAAGTCAGACGGTTGGCTACTGTTTCAGGCTGAACGGCTGATAATATAACATGTGCACTATCAGCTATTATGACAGCTCTGGTTCTGCGGCCATAAGTAGCATCAATAAGAACTCCTTTTTCCCTGGCCTCCTGAATTATACGCTTTATAGGAGCTGACTCAGGGCTGACAATAGCAACTATACGATTGGCAGCAACGATATTTCCAAAACCAATGTTAACGAGCTTAATATCCATCATTTTCCGGGTAAACCCGGATTCACCTCCTGGTTATTCAATATTTTGCAACTGTTCTCTGATCTTTTCGAGTTCTGCTTTAGCCTCTACCACAACCTGGCTCATTGCCAAATCGTTGGCTTTGGATGCTATAGTGTTAATTTCTCTAAACATTTCCTGTACCAGAAAATCACATTTGCGACCGATGGTTTCTCCACTTGCTACCAGATCACTCAGATGCCCTACATGGCTTTTGAGCCGTACGATTTCCTCAGTAATGTTGGCTTTATCAGCAAAAATAGCTGCTTCCTGAATAATTCGATGTTCATCGAAAGCTTCATGGGGAATTAGTTCACTAATTCTCTTGCGCAGTTTGTCACTGTATTCCAAGGCAACATCAGGATTTCTGGCTTCGAGCTTTTCCACCAAGGATAATATGAAAGCATTGCGTTTTAATATATCTGCAGCTAAGTTTTGTCCTTCTTTGCAGCGCATCTCAACCATACTGTTCATGGCAGTTTCTATCGACTGCTGAAGAACATTCCATACAACTTCCAAATCTTCTTTTTCATCTTGCAGTGAAAACACCTCTGGCAGGCGAAAAAGGTCAACAACTTTAATTTCCTGCGATATATTTAGTTTTTCTGCTAATTCCTTCAAATAGTTATAATAAGCCATCGCCAATTCTTTGTCAAGCTTGATATTACGCGCGGATTCACCTACTTTCTCAATATTAATGCTAATTTCAAGCCGACCTCTTTGGGCATATTTTTTAGCTTCTTCCTTGATTCTTTCCTCAAGTATATTATAGCGGCGTGATAAACGTATATAAAAATCCAGGAAACGGTGATTAACCGACTTAATTTCACAGCTTACCTGATACCCGCTGTCAATAACTTGACTGCGTCCAAATCCCGTCATACTTTTTACCATCTAAAAATCAACCTTTCCTATTGCTTTTGCCATGCGTTCAAATGCTTCTACCATCCTTGCGCTGCTAACCGTTAGAGCTATTCTGAAATAACCTTCTCCATATTCGCCATATCCGTTGCCGGGAGTTATAATAACTCCCGCTTTTTCCAAAACCAGTTCTGCAAATGACTCTGCCGTATAACCTTTGGGTACCGGCACCCAAAAGTATAAACTCCCCTGGGGTGGTTTTGTTTGCCATCCCATCTTTTCCAAACCTGCCTGGACTACATCCCTTCGCTGCTGATAAATAATCTGCATATCACGCACACAATCCTGAGGTCCTTTTAAAGCTGCCATGCCTGCATATTGTATGGCTTGAAATACCCCGGAATCAACATTGGACTTGAATCTGCCCAGAACTTCAATAGCATCAGGATTACCGGCTGCCCATCCCAATCTCCAGCCAGTCATGTTATAGGTTTTGGACAAAGAGTGAAACTCTATTCCGATATCTTTAGCCCCTTTGGCTTCCAAAAAGCTGGGAACCTTTAAGCCATCAAAAGCAACCTCTGAGTACGGCCCATCATGACATACCAGAATATCATAGGTCTTGGCAAATTCTACTACCTTCTCAAAAAAATGCAGGTCGGCAACTGCCCCAGTGGGATTATTGGGATAGCTGATAAACATAAGTTTAGCAAGACTTGCAACATCGGCAGGTATATCCTCCAAAACCGGCAGAAAAGAATTTTCTTCTTTTAAGGGCACAGTATAAGGCACACCGCCAGCTAAAAGAGTCCCTACTCCATAAACCGGATATCCCGGGTCTGGAACCAGATTAATATCTCCCTTGTCCAAATAAGCAAAAGAAATATGAGCAATTCCTTCCTTTGAACCCAACAAAGATACTACTTCGCTTTTCGGATTAACCTCAACTCCAAATCTTTGTCTGTACCACCCGGCTACCGCTTCCCTAAATTGCAGTAACCCTGCCGAACTGGGATACTGGTGATTGGCAGAGTCATTAATGGCTTCCGCCATTTTTTCGATTATATGTCCTGGTGTTGGTTGATCTGGGTCGCCTATTCCCAAATTAATGATATCTATTCCTTTTTCCTTGGCATCAGCAATCTTTTTTTCTATCCTGGCAAACAAATAGGGGGGCAGGCTTTGCATAGCTGAACTTTCTCTCATTCAACTTTCCTCCTTATATTATACTTCAAAGAGCTTGTCCATCTCGATAAAACCTTTAAAAACTTCAACTGCAGGTCCGGTCATATATATATGATTGTTTTCTGAACTCCATTCGATCTGAAGATCGCCGCCCAAAAGGTGAATTGTAGCTTTGCGTTCGCTCTTATCGTTGAGTACCGCAGCAACCAATGTAGCACAGGCACCTGTTCCACAAGCCAGAGTAACCCCGGCACCTCTTTCCCAGACTCTCATAACTATTTCATTTTTGCCAAGTACCTGAACAAATTCAACATTGGTTTTGGCTGGAAATATTTGGTGATTTTCAATAAGAGGTCCCCAACGATTTATCGGTACATCATTTATGTCTTCAACAAATATTATACAATGGGGGTTGCCCATAGATACTCCCGTGATAACAAAATGCTGACCGCCTGTCTGCAACGGCACTTCAACATTGCTTCCTTTCCCATTCATGGGAATTAAATCTCGTTTTAAAATCGGCTCACCCATATCGACCCGAACTGATTGTATATTACCATCACGAATAATAATTTCCGGATAGCGGGGACCAGCTAATGTCTTAACTGATATTATCCTTTTTTCAACCAGCTTATTTTCATAAGCATAGCGAGCTGCACATCGAATTCCATTTCCGCACATTTCAGGTTCTGATCCATCAGGGTTAAATATTCGCATAAACATATCCATATCGTTATCATTACCAACAATGACCAAACCATCCGCACCAATACCAAAATTGCGGTCACAAAGGGCCTTCGCCAGGTCTTGGCGGCATCCGGCTTCCTCCCATGATGAAGCTTCTATTATGATAAAGTTATTACCTAGACCATGCATTTTTGCAAAGTTCATATAATCCCTCCTTTTGATTACAAGATACATAATAATTAATACAAGTTTCGCACTCGAGAGAAATTCACAGCTTTTCTGTGCCTGCTCCGTCGCTCAATGATACCAATTGCTTAGGCCTGGACACTTAAAGGGTATCGCTAACCTCTCTTCCATAGTCGGTAGCGCGTTCGCGACGTCCTGTCGCTCGATCCCTTTCTTATCTCGCCTTCGCAGGGTATCATAAGGCTCCTGAATCAAGTTGCTTAAAGTTGCAACTGCGAAAGTTGCGTAATTAATTTAATTGCCAGTAAAATATACCAAATCTCTCCTGCTAAGCATTTATTTTAGCATAGTTACCGCGAAATTTTAAAAACCGCTGCCAGGTATACAATATATATTTAATGATGAATCTACTGCCGCCTAGAGCTATTATAATAAGCCAGTGCTGCCAATTTAAGGCCATTGTTTTAAATATCTCCTGGAAAAAGGGTAAATATATAGCTGATAAGTGCATAGCAATTGAAAGCAAAACTGCTGATAACAGATATTTGTTCTTAAAAAAACCCAGTTCAAAAGGAGAGTATACTTCAGACCGACATTCGAAAACATAAAACAGCTGAGCCATGACCAAAGTTGTAAACGCCATGCTTCTGGCTAACATTAATTGATCTAAACTATTAAGCCCTGCATAAATCATCCCAATCACAAATGCTGTCAGGGTAGCAAAAGCAATAAATAATCCCCTTCCAAAAACTGTCCACCCCAATTTTCGAGCAAAGATACCCTCACTGCGGGGACGGGGTGAACGTTTCATAATTCCAGGTTCAGGCGGCTCAACA
>JAQUBU010000338.1 GCA_028686565.1 Syntrophomonadaceae bacterium | reverse complement strand
ATATAAAGCATTCTGAGTCCCTGAATATTCAGGAGTCCAGTGAAATCCGTCATAGGAATTGAGTACGGTTCCATCCTGCCCTACAGCTAAAAATTCGGATTCTTGATAGATTACCGATTGCAATACCAAAGGTAATGTTAATGATGCATCAGTCCAAGTGTGACCATCAGAGGAGGTCAAAACCAGACCCAAATCACCTACAGCGACAAATAGCCCCTCCCCATATGCAACTCCTTGAATGCGATTTACCAGAGCAGGGTTACTCTCTTTGCTCCAGTCCATACCATCCTGCGAAGTTAGTATAGTCGAAAAATCACCCACCGCTACGAATAACCCGTTGCCAAAGGTAACTGCAAACAGATCACTAAAGCTTGGTGTATTGCCAACCTGCCACCCGGCACCATTCTCAGAAATAAGAATAAGTCCCTTCTGGCCGACTATCACAAATATTCCTTCAGCATAAGTTATACCAAATAAGCCGTTGCTTAGCTGCAGTTCCTGCTGGTTCCACTGGCTTCCATCACTAGAACTAAGAATAGTACCCTGATCACCTACGGCAATAAATTGCTCTGCAGCGTAATGTAACCCTAACAGCATTTGATCTGTTCCAGATGCTCGGGCTATCCATTTGACACCTGTAGACGAAGTTAAAATTGTGCCCTCTTCTCCAACGCATACAAATAATCCTTTGCCATAATCGACTGCCCTTAGATCATGGTAATCTCCAGACGTTTTTAATAACCAAACCCCGGCATCACTGGAAGTTAGAATAATACCTCCTTTGCCAACCGCCACAAACAATCCATCACCATATCCTAAAGCCAATACATTCTGAAGTTCCGACCAGGGTCCCCCCTCCCAGTCGATACCATCAAAAGAGCGGATAACCACTCCCGGTTTGTTTATCCCGTGTCCCACCGCCACGAACATATCAAGTCCAAAGGTAACTGCCTCCAGAGTTGCTCCGGTAGGGTCTTCCCGGTTGGTCCAATCCCGCCCATCAGGTGAAGTAACTATAGTGCCATTAGTTCCTACCGCTACAAAAGTTCCCGCACCAAAGACAATGTCCAAAAGCTGGCTGGAGCTCGGCGAACCCTGATTAATCCATTCCACTCCATCGCTGGAGGTAAAAACATTATTGTTGTTGCCTATCGCAATGAAAGTGCCATTTCCATAGGCTACAGCACTGAGCCAGTATTTACCGATAGATCTGCCGCTCCAGTTTTCTCCATCAAGTGAAACAAGCACGGTCCCGCCCTGTCCCACTGCCACAAATTGACCGTCAGCGAACACAATATCATCAATCCAGGCGGTTTTTCCCGAGTTTTGACTTTCCCATTCTTCTCCATCCGCTGAAGTTAATATGGTTCCTTCTGATCCCACTGCCACAAAAATGTCCTTGCCAAAGCATATACCGGTCAGGTAGTTTGTCGTGTGGGTTGTTGATATTAGCCATTGATCTCCATCAACGGAAGTCATAATAGTACCAAATTGGCCAACCGCGACAAATTTGCCGTTGCCATAGGTCACTGAGCGCAATGTATTACCTTGGGGCAGGGGATTTCTCCAGCGCCATTCGTTTTTCGTTTCCATCTATTCACCGCTTTCCATAGTCTTGAGTTATTTAAGCCTTGTAAAATAGATATGCGATAGCCGGCTAGTTATGTTTGTCATGTTTTGCTAACCAGCCTTAAACATCGAAAAAAACTGCTCTGAAGTTTCTTCCGATGTTTAAAATCCAAGGCGAATAAGCAAATACATAAATGCAGGAGGAATTAGACCAAAGGATGAGGAAATAATATAAATTAAATGTTGTAATAATAGAAGTAACTCAACTTTCGCAGTTGATATTGAAAGAAATTTGTAGCTTTTGAACAACTTGACGCAGGAGCCTTATGATACCCTGCGAAGGTGAGGTAAGGAAAGGGGTCGAGCGATAGGACATCGCGAGCGCGGTACCGACCATGGATGGGAGGTTAGCGCGGTACCCCTTGAGTGCCTAAGCCTAAGCAGATGGTATCATTGAGCGACGGAGTAGGCGAGAGAGAGTTATGAATTTCTTTCAAGTGCGAAACTTGTGTAAGTAATAACATTGAGGATAGTGACATGACTAAAATACCCTTAAACTTTTTAAATAACAGTAAACGATTACAGCGCAGTTTGCTTTTCCTCCTGATTTTGGCGGGAGTTGTTTTTTTTACTATCAATGCTTATGTGACCTTATCCAGCAAGCAATACATAAGCAGTGCAGATAAGATTCCGGAAGCCGATGCCATTCTGGTTTTGGGAGCTTATGTTTTTCCTGACGGAACTTTATCGAATATGCTTAATGACCGTCTAATCACTGGATATGAACTCTATGAAATGGGCAAGGCTCCCAAGATACTGGTAAGTGGAGATCATGGACAGAAAAGCTATGATGAAGTAAATGCCATGAAGACCTTCATGATAAATGGCGGAGTATCGGGGCAGGATGTGTTTATGGACCATGCCGGATTTAGCACCTATGAGAGTATCTACCGGGCCAGAGACATTTTTCAAATAAAAAATGTTATCATAGTTACCCAGGAATACCATCTCAAGCGAGCAGTGTTCATCGCCCGGGAATTAGG
>JAQUBU010000057.1 GCA_028686565.1 Syntrophomonadaceae bacterium | reverse complement strand
CTTCCCCCCTTGTCACGCAGTCGTCAGTGGGGCACCCCTCTGATTTTGGCGGCCAAAAGAATAATAGCAGGATAAAGCAGGTTTATGGGAAAGGTATAAATCGGGATATATTTATAGCCCAGGCTTTGATAGATAATATCTGAAGGGAACATATACAGCGGAAAAACCACCAGACACAAGCCTATCGGAATAATTAGTGCTTTGTAGTCTTTGAGGGCAAAGATATCCTGAATCAAAAAATTCAGGGATTGGTAGTACAAAATTATCGCAGTAATTCCGGTAATAAACCAAAGTATCAAGAAAGCTATTTCCACCCGGCGAAATTCGCCGAAGCCAGCGACCCGGAAAACTTCAAAAAGCGGAAAGGAGAATAATTGGCTTAACTCCGTTCCCAATATGGCAAATATCTCCACATCAAATATAATAAGCACCAGTCCCCCAATAAGATACCAATAATAAAACTTCTTCTTATTTTCATTAAGGTCGGATATCAGAGGCAGGAAAAAGCCCAAAATTACAATCTCGTCAAATGGCCAGTCGGCTGCGTATAAAGCACCGGCCAGCAGAGGCTTCCATCCTGACAAAATTGGGGTGAGATGGGAAAGGTTGACAAGCGGCAAAACAATAAAAATACCAAGGATAATGAAAACAAGACTTCCCCATATGAATAGTTCGCCTAAACGGCCAAGTACAGTCAAGCCCTGATAAAGACAATAGATGCAGGTCAGGAGCAGGATGGGATACAAAATGGTACGAGGCATTACGGGGTAGATTATTTTGAGAAGGATGGCTATTTCATGAATCAGACTAAGGGCAAACAGAAATACTGACCAGAGAAATATCATGTTTAAAATGGTTCCCGGCACCTTGCCAAGTACCATGGTACTAATTTGGCTTATGCGATAATTGGGAAATATTGATTGCAGTCTTATGACGGTGTAAAGGATAAATATGCCTGGGATCAGGGCTAATATAGTTGATATCCAGGCACTCTGTCCTGCTGCCTCGGAAGGGACATATACCAATGCACTTCCAATTAGCAACAGAAAGGTCAAATATGACAATTGGTGCACAGAAATCGGTTTATCTTCCATATTAGACCTCCTGTTAATTTATCAGTTTACCTGGAAGAAGCCTTCAAAGGCCTCGGATATTGGTTTTACTATCAATAACAAGTTATTGGGATTAGGCAGAACATTCCAGTTCATAGCGAATTCCAATCCATAAGATAAAGCCACTGTCAAAAAGAAAGCTGCAACTATTAATTCTTTCCAAAGCTGCTTTTTTATTAAGGGCTTCCCTTCCAGCAGGAAGAACAAAAGGGAGAGAATTATCAAGGAATAAACCAGGGTAATTGGCATTTTTATAACCCCTCAAGTATTATTTGAATTGAAAAGATTTGTCGATCAGCATACTTCTTTTTAAATTGGTTTTGACATTAATTTCACTTTCCACCAGGGGGAATTGTTCTGGCCAGGCAGAGGATAACTGCTTCCATTCATTTGGCCGGGATTGTTGAAGTGTTTGACCCCAGCCCAGAATATCACTTTTCAGGTTTTGCGATTTGTTAATACATGCGGTAATTTGTTTTTTGATTTCCATGCCGGCAGCCTTTTCAATATCCTTTTTTATTTCAAGGCTATAAAGTTGATTGCTGCTATCTTGTTCGTAGAAACCAAGCTCAGCATTAACATCAATTATCATTTTTAAGCCATCATCATCAAACTGCGGTCTGGTTTTGCTGCTAAAGTGAATTATCTCCAGGCCGATATGCTCATTATTGTTTGATGGATTCGCTACCTGGAAGAGGCCGCCCCCTTTGTTAGATGAATTCAGCCAGCGGTAACCGCGGCTTTCTATTTCATTCAGTGAGCCTGCCATTCGCTTACCCTTAAAAACCGCCATCCCATTTAGAATTATTTTACTTTTCTTATTATCTGTATTTCCCGTTTTCTTATCCCCGTTTTTTTCACCTGGTGGGCTGGGATTATCTATTGCCTGCAGCGTAAGCTGGGGGACGACCGGTTCTATACCTGGAGTTGTTAACTTATAAGTAAATTCGCCCATGGTGGTAGGAACATAAATCCCCAATTGCTTTTCACTAAGGGTCAGAAGATCATTTAAGCCGCTGCCCAGGTCATAAGTTTGCGATAATTGGGAGGATAATAGCTCTTCCGGTGTTGTATGTGATGCAACCATCAGATTTATATCAGGCCGTATATTTCGGTTGCGGGTCATAAAATCTATGGCCAGGGACAGATCTTTCCCGCATAGCTTTTCGCCGAGGATAAAGGTTTTTACGTGAGCCCATTCAGGAATCTTGGAGAGAGAAAGCGAGAAGCGGCGAGCAGCTATAGCCACACCATAATCACTGGCGCTGGTTACCACTGACTCGACTTTACTACTGCCTATTTCACCGGGGGGAAGGGGACGAATCAGCTGGGCTGAAAAGGTAATTCTATCGTCATCCTCCAGTTCAATTCCCACCCCGGTGGAAATTGAACTAGCAGTAATTTCCTTCAGATCCCAGCATCCGCTGAGCACGGGCAGAAATAAGATACCAATAAACAGCAAAAATTTTTTTAGCATGCCGGCCTCCATATAAATAATCATGGAAGAAATTCTTTAAGCATCGCTGCAACGAGGCAGAAATTTAAGCACCAGAAGAAACTGTGCAGTAGTTTCAACATACTGTTACAACGAGGCAGCGCCTCGTTGTAACCCGCCGCCTGTTTTGTTAATAGGAACCTGAACCTTAAAGAAACGGAGCATCTTTTCGCCTCGTTATACTTACATCTTCATGTCCATATAAGGATTCATTAAAGCCTGGAAAGGCTCGCGGAGCGGCCATTCGTAAAAAAAAGCCAGGCTGATGTACAAACCAATCATAAATACGACCACAAAAGCAGCCAGTTCCGGATACATTCTGCTCTTAACAAGGGATGGGACTTCTGTTGCGATTATAAGGACATAAATAAGAACCAGAATCCAAATCATTTATCGTTCCTCCCGTAAGGCGTAAGGCGAATCCTTCGGGCGAAGAAGCTACTCCCGAAAAATAAAGGAATTATCAGTCAAATAGCTTCTTCTGATTTCATATTTGACTTCTATTTCACTAGTTATAGTGGGGAAAATAGAATCCCAATCTGCCTGCATTTCTTTCCACAGTTCGGGATTTGAACTATGAACCATTTGGCCCCAGCCTAAAATATCGCTTTCCAAACTTTGTGCTTTATCAATGCAAGCCGATATGTGGCTCTTGATTACCTGGCTGCCTGCTTCCTCGATGCGGGGAAGTTCTTTTATGGTAAGCAGATCACCGCTGCCGCCCTGTTCATAAAAATTCCCCTCAGCTTTTATGACTATTTTCATTTTAATGTCAGAATTCTGAAATACCGGAGTGATTTTTGCCTGCGAACGCGACAATTCCAGGGTAACCCAGTTAGTTTCATCAAGGGGTGAACGTATGGCGAATACTCCGCCCTGGATCATATCAGGTCTCATGAATCGATAACCGCGGCTTTCATCTTCGGTTAAGGTGCCTACCATTTTGCGGCCTTTAAAAACTGCCATATTTTCCAGCTTAAGCTTCTTTGTCGGGCCGCTTTTATCGATAGTCACTATCGGGACTACGGGTTCAATACCAGGAGCTGCAAATTTATCCATGAGTTCAAGCAAGGTTAAGGGTGTATATATACCCATTTGCGATTCCTGGGTCTGAAAAATATCCTTAATCACCGTGGCGGTATAGGTAGAAACCAGAGGTTTGATATTAAGAATTTCTTCGGGTGTGGCATTATGGGTTACAACTACCGGTATATTTTTCCGGACAAAACGGTTGCGGGCCACAAAGTCCATAAAGAGAGCCATATCGGTGCGGGCCAGATTTTCTCCGAATAACAGCAGACTGGAATGACTCCACAGGGGGGTTTGAGACAATGAGAGCATTACCCTGCGAGCTGCCTCAGCTACAGTATCACCTTCAGCAGATAATACAGTGAACTGCGGCCCTTCCCCGGGACTTTGTTCAGGAGAACGGGGATCGGCCAATTGGCTTGTGAAGATGATTTTATGGTTCTGGTAATCGGTGCCAAAACCTAAAGGGATGCTGGATTTACTTATCTCTGTTGCTTCGCATCCTGACAAGAGCAAAGTAAATATTAATATAATGACCACTATAGTTTTTTTCATAACTGCTGGCCCCCGTCTTCGTTCTTGGGAACCTGGCGCACCACATTTTTCATTCCTGACATATAAGGGCGTTTAATGTTGCTGAACCAGGGGCGGCGTACTAAAATGTCGCCCAGGTAACTCACATTCAAAGGTGCTATAGGCCATAGATAAGGAAGTCCAAAGGAAGAAAGCGACGCCATCCTGAGCCCCATCAAAATCAGCGCGATAATAATCCCCAAAAAACCTAGCATACCAGCAGCAAAGAGGAAGCCAAAGCGGGCTATGCGAATTATTATTCCCGCATTATAGGAAGGAGTTACAAATGAGGCTATGCCGGTGAAAGCGATTACCACGACCATGGGAGTGGAAACCAGCCCGGCGCGTACAGCGGCATCACCGATAATTAACGCACCGACAATACTTACCGCCGGGCCTACGGCGCGGGGCAGGCGCAGACCAGCCTCGCGCAGCAGTTCAAAAGTAGCATCCAGTAAAAGAGCTTCCACAAAAGCAGGGAAAGGAATTCCTTCTCTAGTTGCAGCGATGGTTAACAAAAGCGGAGTGGGTATCATTTCATGATGATAGGTTATAATCGCTATATATAAAGAAGGTAATAAAAGAGCCATTACAAAAGCCATAAAACGCAATATTCTGAAAAGCGAAGCCGGGATAAAGCGAACATAATAATCTTCGGGAGAAATCATGTATTCAGGGAAAGAAACAGGCAATACCAAAGCCATAGGTGTGCCATCAGCCATGATGCACACTTTTCCTTCCAGGAGTTGCCCGCATACCCGGTCCGGTTTTTCGGTATGTTCGGTCTGGGTAAAAATAGACCATTTATTTTCATCTATTAACTCTGCCAGATAGCCGGTATCCAGGACAGCATCTATATCAATTTTGCCCAGGCGCTCTTTTATCTCGGCAACCATCCCGGGGGGAGCAATATTGTCTATATAGCAAATTACTATGTCAGTTTTGCTAATTCTTCCTAAAACCATGGACTCCATTTTAAAATTACTCGATTTAATCCTTCTTCTGAGCAGTGCAGTATTAAAACGCAGAGTTTCACAAAAACCTTCTTTGGGGCCATATACAGTAACTTCATTTTCGGGAGTTTGTATGGCTCGGCCTGCCCAGGAACGGGTTCCCGCAGCCAGGCCCTGTTCATAGCCGTCAATCAGCAAAACGGTATCTCCTGAGCCTATATGATGGCATATCTCCTGTAAGGTAGACAATGTTTTCAATTCGGCCAGGGTAAGGATATTATTCTGGATAAAGCCTAGAATGTTGGGTTCTTTGAGGTTAGCTGCCGCATTATTCTGCATATTCAATTCCAGCAGCAAGGGCTTGAGCAGGTTCTCCTCTATTTCCTTTCTATCCACCAGCCCGTCAAAATAAAGTATAGCTCCATGGACAGCCGGTTGAGCAAACTGAAATTGCTTGATAACCAGATCGGAACATCCTTTTAGTATCAAGCGGAGCTGCTCCAAAGTTGTAGCCATCTGGGGGCTTAGTGCCTGTTCAACCAATTCATGGGGAGATTTTGCCTCCGGCTGGGTTTTCTTACTTATATAGCGCATAGATATCCTCCATTAAAAGTACATTTGAAGCCAATGCTAGTTTTAGCCATGAATCCCATGCTTATGCAAGCAGTCACTTTAACTTTGATCAATTGGCTCCGGCACAGTCTTTTCAGGATAAGGCTTGAACAAAGTAATGATAAATATGATGAAAGGGATTCCAATAAAGAAGATAGAGTATAAGGGAGGAATAATATACATGCTCCAAATAAGCGTTTCGAGATTATTGCGGCTGATGGTTATTGAAAAAATACCTATAATCAGGGTGCTGGGAGCAGCTAAAAAACGATAATCGCGCAGATTAAATACTTTTTGGGTAACAAAGCAAGCCATAAACCAGGGAATTGTTACTGCAGCGAAAATGCCCATTATCCATATACTGATAAATATGATATCCAGATTCTGGACAAAGATTCCGACTCTGGCCAATCGAACCATATTGAAGGTGGGGAAGGTAAAGGACAGGGAAGGAATGGTTCCCAGAGTGACAACCAGGCCCAGAGCAGTTATAACAGTGAGCGGAATATGAACAAACAGAGCTTTGTTCATGGCATTCCGAGCTTCTTTCTTATTGTCAAGCAAAAAAGCCAGGCTTAAAACCGGCATCATTTTACCTAAGACATATGATCCCAGTAATACACCCATACCAAAGGATTTATAGTTTATATAGCCGACAGGCAAAAGCCGGTCGATATGAAAATTATTTGCAATCGCTATTATTACAATAATATAACTAAAGGGTACTCCGATTAATACAAGTATCTCGCTCACTCGGGCAATATTTTCCAGACCTGTTTTTATAGCGGCAAAGCCGATAAAGAGTAAAACCCCGATGAAAACACTTATAGGGGTAGCTGGCAAAACGTTCATTTTCATGAATTCAATAAATAGCCGCAAGGTATAACTGGTAACCAGGATAAAGAGGAAAATATAAGCAACGCCCAGTATCTTTCCCAGGGCAATACCAAGGTGTTCGTTTAGAAGCAGAGGAAAAGGCTGGCTGCTTTTATTAATGATATGGCAATACATATATACTAATAAAAGCCCGGGAATAATTGCCACTAAAGCTGCCAGCCAGGAGTTGTTGAAAGCTGTGTGCATAATTAAATGGGGTGTTTCCAAATAAGCTACCGGAGCAATCAATAAAAGCAGCAGACAAAAGAGCTGGAAATTTGTCATCTTCATTTATAATACCACCTTGTTTTCTCTATTTCCTTATTGTGACCATAATAAGTACTTATAATTAGTTAAATTTAGTTTGGTTTCCACTTTTATTTAAAAACATATCGCAGACCAAATTATTTTTGGGCTTGATGGTAAAAAGTGAATAAAAGGGGATTTTGAGTTATATACTATCAATGAGAAATAAAGAAGGTCTTAAACATTCTTTAAAAGGAGGGATAGAGTAAAATGAAAGCAACAGGAATTGTTCGCCGGATAGACGACCTGGGCCGGGTTGTTATTCCCAAGGAAATACGCAGAACGTTACGCATTCGTGAGGGTGACCCTCTAGAGATCTTTGTTGACCGTGAAGGTGAGGTTATTTTAAAGAAATATTCACCCATTGGAGAACTGGGGGATTTTGCTAAAGAATATGCTGATTCACTTAACGAAACCATTGGTCATATTTCAATGATTGCGGACCGGGATGTAATTATTGCAGTTGCCGGAGCCAACAAAAGGGAATTTTTGAGCAAAGCTGTTGGCAAGGCGATTGAGAGGTCAATCGAGGAAAGAACTACATTGATAATGAATGAATTGGAAACTCCGGATGATGATAATTTTCATGTTATTCAGAATGATGATCGGGAATATACCATCAGGTCACAGGTGATAGCACCTATCATAACCCAGGGAGATCCCATTGGAGCAGTTCTTTTGGTCACTAAAGAACCGGGAATAAAGATGGGAGAGATGGAAGTAAAGCTTGCCGAAACTGCGGCCGGCTTTCTAGCCAAGCAAATGGAACAGTAGTCAAGCTGTTTGGAGAAGCGGTCTTATTCTAAATAAGATCGCTTCTTTGTGGTGTGCCATTATTTCTGGCTATTAATAAAGTGAAAATATATCCCTCGTTTCTTTAAGCTAAAGGATATAACGAAGGGGAGCAAGCGAAAGGGGCCGCGGACCAGCACTTGTTGTGCTGTGTCGCCAAAAATTAAATTATGTTATAATAAGCCTCATGAATTCGGGGAGGATAAAGATGGTAAAGGGGCAACACTTTTTAAAAGGTGCTTTAATTCTTAGTATCGCTGGTGCTATCAGCAAGATAATGGGTGCCATATATCGAATTCCCCTGGCACGCCTTATTGGGGGAGAGGGGATGGGCCTTTATCAGATGGCCTATCCTATTTACACCACCATTCTGGCCCTTGCAACGGCAGGAGTTCCGGTAGCCATATCGGTACTGGTTTCAAAAAATGAAACCCAGGGTTATACCGGGGACAGCAAAAAAATATTTAGGGTATCATTATTAATGCTTTTGGTTTTTGGCTTGTTCTTAACTCTTTTGGTCATGCAATCAGCTCATTTCTTAGCCAATCAGGTTCTGCATGAACCCAGGGCTTATTATCCTATACTGGCAGTAGCACCCGCTATCTTTTTTTCCAGCCTGATGTCAGTATTTCGCGGCTACTTTCAAGGTCACCAGTCCATGATACCGACGGCGGTTTCCCAGGTCATAGAACAGTTATTCCGGGTAACTGCGGTTTTATGTCTGGCCTTTTTGCTGTTTCCGCGGGGATTGGAATATGCCGCAGCGGGGGCTACCTTTGGAGCTATGGTGGGCGGGGTATTTGGCTTAATAGTACTAATTTTTTATTATTACCGTTTCCAAAGAATGCAGAAAAAATCTGGCGAGCAGCTCGTATATACCGGAACCAAGTCAGTCGATCTGGCCCGTGAGATGGTGCGCCTGGCAATTCCAGTTTCTTTTGGGGCAGTGGTCTTGCCTCTGGTTCAGATGCTTGATGCCATAATAGTTCCCGGCCGCCTGCTGGCACTTGGATATACTACTTCGCAGTCGACATCTCTATATGGAGAGCTTTCAGGTATGGCAGCGATACTCATCGGTTTGCCCACAATATTTACCATATCCATAGCTACCAGCCTGGTTCCAGCCGTTTCGGAAGCGCTGGCCAGCAATAATGGACGTCTTTTAAATGAAAGATTAAACTACGGTTTAAGAGCCGGAATGATAATATCCTTTCCCTGTGCGGCTGGTCTTTATGTACTTGCTTATCAAATATGCGATTTGCTTTATGCCACCCCCAGTGCAGGGCTGCCGCTTGAACCGCTGGCCTTTTCCTGCATTGCCCTGGCTGCCTTTCAATTATCCAGTGCTGGATTACAGGGTATAGGACGGCCGGAAATAGCAATGCGCAACTTGATTATTACCGGAATATTCAAGGTGATTTTTAATTACACTCTCACCGCAGTTCCCG
This sequence comes from Syntrophomonadaceae bacterium, assembly GCA_028686565.1. Classification (GTDB taxonomy): domain Bacteria; phylum Bacillota; class Syntrophomonadia; order Syntrophomonadales; family Syntrophomonadaceae; genus JAQUBU01. Next base: position 1,748 of record JAQUBU010000057.1, on the reverse strand, counting down.
CACTTAACATCAAAGGTGCAGCTATTGGTACGGTACTGGCATTTACCATAGGCTCGTTGTTAAATATTATATATCTTAAAAAAATAACCGGGGTCAGATATGAATACGGCCGTCTAATAAGGATAGGATTGGTAACTGTTGTAATGGGGGCAGCAGCATATTTGACTTACCATTTGCTCATAGGTGCGGATATAAAATCTCATCTGGCAACTCTTATAGCCATGTGCAGCGGAGTAGTAATATATGGATTTCTGCTATTTATAGTCAAGGAACTGGACATAAATATGATAAAGAGGATATTTAGCCAAGCATAAGCTTGGGAAATTAAAGGGGTGTTGAGATGACCACCAGCGGAAAAGCGATTGAAGACTTAATTGAAGTAATGAACCGGCTGCTGGCGCCGGACGGCTGTCCATGGGACCGGGAACAGACCCATGAATCATTGCAGAGATACCTTGTGGAAGAAAGCTATGAAGTAATCGAAGCCATTAATAGCCAGGATATGAATAAACTACAGGAAGAATTGGGAGACTTACTATTACAGGTAGTCTTTCACGCTGCTCTGGCCAAGCGCGAGGGGCACTTTGACTTTGCAGCAGTAGCTAAAACAGTAGAAAATAAAATGATTCAGCGCCACCCTCATGTATTTGCCGAGATGGATTTGAAGACCAGCAACGATGTGATGGATAACTGGGAGGATTTCAAAAAAAAGGAGGGAAAGAACAGCCTTTTAGAAGGAATTCCTAAAAGTTTGCCAGCTTTGCTGCGAGCGGTTTTAATGCAGGAAAAGGCAGCTCGGGTAGGTTTTGACTGGCCCAGTGTTGATGGTGCCCTGGACAAGCTTCAGGAGGAGGTTCGAGAATTTTGTCAGGCCGGCAATAATGATGAGTGCGCAGAGGAGATGGGTGATATTTTCTTTGCGCTGGTTAATATTGCAAGATTTAAAGATATTGAACCTGAACAGGCGTTACAAGCCTGTAATGACAAATTTACCTGTCGGTTTAACTACATAGAAGCAAAAGCCAAAGAATCGGGTCGTGAGATCAAGGAACTAAGCCTGGAGGAAATGGATTCCATTTGGGATGAAGCTAAAGCCAGGGGATTATAATATGTCCCCAGCTTTTTAAGCGGTCGGGGTCCCATTAACAAAACAAGCGGCAGGTTTTATGCCTCGCCTCCTTGCCGCGGTGCGGGGGAAACTGCTCCGCGGTTTCTTCCGATGCTAAATTAAGCCAAGATTTTTGTACTTAAAAAAAGGATATTATGAAGCTGCGGCGAATAGCCACAATATACCAAAACTAATAAGGAGGGATATGTTCTTGAATAAAACTGAATTAGTAGGACAGGTTGCTGCCCAGACAAGTATGACTAAAAAGGATGTAGAAAAAGTTGTAAACGCTTTTTTCGCCACTGTTGAGGGAGCGTTGAAAGCAGATGACAAGGTGCAGTTGATAGGTTTTGGAACTTTTGAAGTTCGCGAAAGGCAAGCCAGAAAAGGAAGAAACCCTCAAACCGGTGCTGAGATTGATATTCCGGCCAATAAAGTTCCCGCCTTTAAAGCAGGGAAAGCATTGAAAGATGCTTTAGGCTAAAATGCGCCTGGACAAATTCCTCAAGGTATCCAGGATAATAAAGAGGCGTTCGGTTGCGCGTGACTTTGCGGATAGTGAACGAGTTATGATTAATGATAGAATAGCCAAACCATCCAGCGAAGTAAAAATAGGAGATATTATTTCACTCCAATCCGG
>JAQUBU010000337.1 GCA_028686565.1 Syntrophomonadaceae bacterium | reverse complement strand
GTTAGAGGAGGTAGGATCATTTGAGTTGGCAGGATGATTATAAGAAAAAACTTTGTACTGCAGAAGAAGCGGTTAAGCACATCAAGAGCGGAGATGCCGTTTTTCTTGCGCACTGCGTAGGCGAACCACCGGTTCTTGTTGATGCAATGGTTGCAAATGCAAAACAGTACGAAAATGTTGAAATAAAGCACATGGTCAGCCTGGGAAAGGGAGCTTATACCGCCCCCGGGATGGAAAAACATTTTCGCGTGAATCCGTTTTTTACAGGCGCAAGCACAAGAGTCGCCATTGAAGAAGGTCGCGGAGATTTTACTCCCGCATTTTTTCACGAAATTCCGAAATTAATTCGCGAAGGAAAAGTCAGATGTGATGTCACCATGGCACAGGTCGCGCGTCCGGATGAAAATGGATATTGCAGCTTAGGAACTTCCGTTGACTACACTTGGCAGGCAATCAAAACAGCGAAAACTGTCATCGTACAGGTCAACGATCAAATGCCGCAAACCTTTGGAGATAAAGTTCATATCGATGATTTCGATTACATTGTCGAAGCATCAACACCTCTTTATGAATTAAATCCTCCCAAAATCACCGAAGTTGAAGAAAAAATCGGAAGCCATTGCGCAAGCCTTGTTGAAGACGGATCGACACTTCAACTTGGAATCGGCGGAATCCCCGATGCGGTTATGCTTTTCCTCGGCGACAAAAAAGACCTCGGAATCCATTCCGAAATGATTTCGGACGGTACCCTTGCGCTTTACGAAAAAGGTGTCATCACCGGAAAATATAAAAACTTTGACCAAGGTAAAATGACCGTCACCTTCCTTATGGGGACGAAAAAACTCTATGATTTTGTAAATGGGAATCCGGATGTGGAAGTAAGACCTGTTGATTATACAAATCACCCCGCTGTGGTCATGAAGCAGCACAAAATGGTATCAATCAATTCTGCCATCCAGGTCGATTTGCAAGGTCAAGTCGTTGCGGAAGCGATGGGCCTCAAACAGTTCTCCGGTGTTGGCGGACAGGTCGATTTCGTTCGCGGAGCAGCGATGGGCGATGACGGAAAAGCTATCATTGCGATGCCTTCGGTCACTGTGAAAAAAGACGGAACCATGATTTCTAAAATAGTTGCCTTTGTTGATCTTGGAGCCCCGACAACGACTTCAAGAAACGATGTTGACTATATAGTCACTGAATACGGTATCGCACCGCTAAAAGGAAAGTCCTTACGCGAAAGAGCAAGAAATCTGATTAATATTGCTCACCCCAGTGTAAGAGATGAGTTAGCCAAAGAATTCCAAAAGAGATTCAACGAGGCATACTAAAAAATAGGCTATTTGTGTTATTTGGTTAGATTCATGTTCGGCAGATACCGGATGTGAAGACCCGGGTGATTCCGGGAGAACAAAACAGGAGGGAAGAAATGTTAGCATTAAGAGTAGTACCAAAGGTATATTATTTTGAAACCTTTAAGGAATTCAACGACGAATTCCAGATCGGCAAAAACGATCTCGTGCTTACAAACGAATGGATGTACACCCCCTATATCAAACCCCTTGGTATTGAGACGAATGTAATTTTTCAGGAAAAATTCGGTGCCGGCGAACCCTCAGATGAAATGATTGATGCGATTGCAGACGAAATGAAGAAGTATCAATTTGACAGAATCATTGCGTTCGGCGGTGGAACAATCGTTGATATTTGCAAAATTTTAGCACTCGATATCCCCGGAAAATCAATCGATTTATTTACAGGCGCCGTGCCCCCCGTCAAGAAGACGAAGCTTGTTGTTGTTCCGACGACTTGTGGAACCGGAAGCGAAGTAACCAACGTAGCGATTGCAGAGCTGAAATCATTACATACAAAAAAAGGTCTTGCCGTAGAAGAAACCTATCCTGACATCGCAGTTCTCGTGCCTGAAACAGTAAAAGGACTTCCCTATAAGTTCTTTGTTACAAGTTCGGTTGATGCGTTGATTCATGCAATCGAATCGTATCTTTCGCCGAAAGCTTCGCCCTTTACCGAGATGTATTCCTTGCAGGCCATCCAGATGATTATGGACGGCTATAAAGAAATCGTTGCAAAGGGAGAAGAAGAAAGATTTAATCATCTTAAAGAGTTTGTCCTTGCTTCGAACTATGCTGGTATCGCTTTCGGAAATGCAGGCTGTGCAGCAGTTCACGCACTCTCTTATTCCATCGGCGGAGCCTTCCACGTGGCACACGGAGAAGCAAACTATCAGTTCTTTACCGAAGTATTCAAAATGTATACCAGAAAAGACCCCAAAGGAAAGATTGCGCAGGCGACGAAAATATTTGCGGACGCACTTGGTGTCGATCCGGCCGGAGACGTTTATGGAGAACTTGAAAAGTTCCTCAATAAACTGATTGCAAAAAAACCGCTCAAAGAATATGGTATGGTTGAGTCGCAAATCGATGAATTTACAGACAGCACCATTGCCAACCAGCAGAGACTGCTCGGAAACAATTATGTCTTCCTTGACAGAAGTGAGATTCGTGAGATCTTTGCAAACCTCTACTAAATTTAAGATAATCCATGCATTTATTGAACAGCTTTCTCGCTTATTAACCGCGGGGAAGCTGTTCTACTTCTATCTGCATATTGACTAGGAAAAAGTATTT
>JAQUBU010000336.1 GCA_028686565.1 Syntrophomonadaceae bacterium | reverse complement strand
AACGCAGAAGGACCCTGATAAAAAAAGTTCTGACACAATGGGGATGAAGCATAGGGTCGAGTTTGGTATTTATGTGGTTTATGGAAGTATTAATACACAACTAGCGAACAAAACTGGTTTCAGTCAAGAGGATAGTGAACTTATAAAAGAAACGTTAATTACACTTTTTGAGAATGATTGTTCCTCTGCTCGTCCTGATGGCAGTATGGAGGTTTGCAAAGTGTATTGGTGGAAACACAATACACAGATGGGTCAATATTCATCTGCCAAGGTACATAGAAGCTTGCGGATTGTACCAAACGTTGAAATTCCCAAAAGTATTGAGGATTATAATATCTCCCATGAAACATTAGACGGACTAAACCCAGAAATATATGATGGAATATAATGAGGACGATTTTTTACTGTTGTCGGGGATACAGCACTTTGCATTTTGTAAACGCCAGTGGGCATTAATACACATTGAACAACAATGGCAGGAAAACCTGCGCACAATTGAGGGCGAAATTCTGCATGAAAAAACACATGATAACACCATAAAGGAAAAGCGTGGGGATTTAATTGTTTCCCGTGGTATGGCAATCTTCTCACGTTCCATGGGGATCACTGGTGCTTGTGACGTTGTCGAACTACATAGGTCTTCTGATGGGGTGAATATATTTGGTAGGGATGGAACTTATAAGCCAGTTCCCGTAGAGTATAAACGGGGAAAACCAAAGGAAGATGAATCAGATGTTCTGCAACTATGCGCACAGGCTATGTGTCTTGAGGAAATGCTTTTATGTAAAATACCCGATGCATTTTTATTTTATGGAGAAACAAAACGAAGGCTTAAAATTATACTTGACGATGATATGCGCGGGCGAGTAAAAACTATATTTAGAGAAATGCATGAATTGTATGACAGGAGGTATACCCCTAAAGTTAAGATATCAAAAGCATGTAAAGCCTGTTCACTTACTGAGATTTGTATGCCAAAGTTATGTAAAAATCCCTCCGTTATGAATTACATCAAGAAAAATCTTGTAGAGATGGAGATGGAGGAATGAGAAAGCTACTAAATACACTTTATGTTACTTCTCCGAATACTTATTTATCACTGGATGGAGAAAATATTGTGATTCTAAAAGATGAAACAGAACTAATTAGAATTCCATTACATAATCTTGAAGGCATTGTTGCTTTTGGCTATACTGGCGCAAGTCCAGCCTTAATGGGTGCATGTGCAAAACGTAATATTGCATTAAGCTTTATGAAGCAAAGTGGCAAATATCTCGCAAGGGTAGTTGGTGAGGTTAGAGGTAATGTTACTTTAAGAAAGACCCAATATAGACTTTCAGATAATGTAGAGGAAAGTAATAAAATTGCCAGAAACTTTATTGTGGGGAAGATCTTTAATGCACGGTGGGTAATTGAACGTGCAACTCGCGACTACGCAGTAAGGCTTGATGTTGATAAGTTAAAAGGAGTTTCTAAAACCCTTGCAAATTCTCTGAAATTAGTTGAGCAGAGTGAGGATTTAGAACAACTCCGAGGTTATGAGGGGGAAGCTGCCTCACAATATTTTAGTGTATTAGACGATTTAATACTTCAACAAAAGGAGCACTTTTATTTTCGCTCTCGGAATAAACGTCCCCCTCGTGATAATGTTAATGCCATGTTGTCATTTGTCTATACGCTCTTGGCCCATGATGTTGCAGCAGCATTGGAAACAGTTGGACTTGATCCTTATGTGGGATTTTTGCATCGGGATAGACCAGGGAGGATTTCGCTTGCTCTTGATATGATGGAGGAGTTACGTGCGGTTTACGCAGATCGGTTTGTCATTTCATTAATCAATAAAAGAGAAGTAAATACAAACAGTTTTACTCAAAAAGAAAACGGTGCGGTTATTATGGATGATGATACCAGGAGGACCATCTTAAAAGCTTGGCAAAGTAGAAAACAGGAGATAATTACCCATCCATTTCTACAAGAAAAAATAGAATGGGGATTGGTACCTTATGCGCAGGCAATGCTACTTGCCAGGTTTATTCGCGGCGATTTGGACGGATATCCTCCGTTTATGTGGAAGTAGGTGATAAAATGTTAGTGCTTATAACCTATGATGTAAATACGCAAACACCACTTGGAAGGAAACGTTTGCGTCAGGTAGCGAAGCAATGTATGAATTATGGCCAACGTGTTCAGAATTCAGTGTTTGAGTGCATAATGGATGCAGCCAAATGCCGTGAGGTGCAGCATAAACTTGAGCAAATTATTGACAAGGATACAGATAGCTTACGGTTTTATTATTTAGGCAATAATTATAAAAGCAAGGTTGTGCATATAGGTGCAAAGGAGTCATTTAACGTTGAGGATACACTTATAATTTAGTGCGAATGTTAAGCAAACATAAAATGCTGGAGCTTTCGCACCGTAAATATAGTAAAAAACCTTTGTAAAAAGCAAAATATATCATAGGATTGATTATCTTTAGGAATAAAAAAGAAAAAATGACTAAAATATTCATGATTTGAACATAATTTTTGGTCATTTTTGCTGTCGCTCCCTGCGTGGGAGCGTGGATTGAAATCCCGGTTGAAAAGGAGTTTGCTTTCACTCCCTGCGTCGCTCCCTGCGTGGGAGCGTGGATTGAAATTCCTTGGTAGT
>JAQUBU010000335.1 GCA_028686565.1 Syntrophomonadaceae bacterium | reverse complement strand
TAGAAGATATTGAAACCCGGTGTTCGGAATTGGCTGTATACAACAGCATAAGAAAATAATAAGTTCTTAATAAGAATTAATTAAGATCAAAAACAGATTAAATAATTTAGGTTGGCCCATAGAAAAGTAAGCGTCAAATACTCAACACCTGTATCTCAGGAAACACTTGCGGTAATATCGTTCTCATGAGGCATTCTGCATTGTTCAGGCAGTGTATCTGACCAGGGCATCAAACTTTCGACGACAACAGGATCATTTATATCAATATTAGGTAGCTGTTCAAACAGATGCACGAGATAATTATAAGGCTTTAGATTATTCTCCTTGGCCGTTTCAATAATGCTGTATATAATTGCACTACCCCTGGCACCCCTAGGGGTATTTGAAAACAGGAAGTTTTTGCGACCAATAACAAAAGGCTTAATCGAGCGTTCAGCGCGATTATTGTCTATCTCCAACCTGCCATCCAGTAGATAGCTGTTCAAATTATTCCATTGATTTAAGCAGTAAGTGATTGCCTGACCAAAAGCACTTTTGGGTATAGTCAGCTGACGTTGCCGTTGCAGCCAGGCGTAAAATTCGTCAAGTAACGGTTTGCTGAATTTTTGCCGTTTTTCATAACGTTCATGGTCGGGCATATCTTTAATTTGCTTTTCAATGGTAAATAATCTATTACAGTAATCCAGCCCTATGCTGGCTGCCACGGGCTTATCTTTATGGGCAGCCGGCAAGGCCTTAAGCGCCTCGGTGAATTTTCTGCGCGCATGCGCCCAGCATCCGACCAGAATAATGCCGGTTAGTTTACCATAACCGCTATAGCCATCGGTTTGCAGATAGCCTTTAAAACCAGACAGGAATTTGTCTGGATGTTTGCTTGCCCGAGTGGTTTGATATTCATACAGGACAATCGGTGGTCCTTCTCTTCCGGTTCGGTATAACCACATATATGATTTTGATTCAGCAGCTCTTCCCGGTTCCTTCAATACTTGCAGGATTGTTTCGTCCGCATGCAGGATATCTCGCATAAGCAACTGCTCGTGCATCCGGTCGTAAATTATCTTTAACCATGGATCGGCTGCATTTAAGACCCAGTTGGCCATCGTCTGGCGGGATAGTTCTATGCCCAGACGGGATAACAGTTGCTCCTGCCTGTATAGCGGCATACTGTTGGTGTATTTTTGATCCATAATATATGCCACTATGGAGGGGGAGGCGAGACTGCCCGGCAATATGGGGTTAGGCATTTCAGCTTTGATAATCGGTGTCTTGTCCTGCTCTTGCTCACACTGGCGGCAGGCATATATGTACTGAACATGCTTTACTAATTTTACTTGAGCCGGGATAACCTTAATCTCCTGTCTGACCTGGGTACTCATCTCATGCAGTTTACCCTGGCAGCAAGGACATACTTGTTCATGTTCTTCAAGCCGGTATTCAATCACTTCAACCGGCAGATCCTTGAGTTTGTCTTCTCTCTGACCAGCCTGCTTTTTGTGCCGCTGATAAGTAATGGTTTCCAGGGCAGGCTCTTCAAGCTTAGGGTTCGCACTATCTTCAGCTTCATTAAACAGATTGATCTGTTCCGGAGTAGTTTTCTCGCTGGAAGCGCCAAACTGTTTTTGGCGACTCAAGCGATACTGCTCCTCATACCACTTTAATTTGGCATCAAGTTCAGCGTTCTGCTGTTCCAAGCATAGGATTTTATCCTCTTGCATAACCAGTTTTTCATTAAGTTGTTCAATTATTTCAGCCGAATTAACTTGTTTGTTCATAGGTATAATTATACCATAAAACAAATGCTTTTGCACTGCTTAAATGCCTATTTTACGGCATTTATTAACGTTTTCTGCTACAGCACAGTACGCGCTTTTTCTGCTCTATGAGCCTGATTCTGTTTTAGTGATAATCCATCCAGCAACCAGCGAAATTCACGGTAGCTGATATTAACTACATCAGTATTGGAAGTCGGCCATTCAAATTTACCTCGTTCCAATCGTCTATAGTGCAGCCAGAATCCATTATGCTCCCATTGTAATATTTTAAGCTTGTCCCGCTGCCGATTGCAGAATACAAACAGGCTCGGGCTGAATGGGTCAAGGTCAAATACCTCTTTGACCAGTACTGCCAATCCATCAATCGATTTTCTAAGATCCGTATTACCGCAGGCTAGGTAAACCTGCCTGCTTGATATTTCGCTGATCATATGGTTTGCAGAGTCTGTACGATTTCACGCAACAGATGCTGATCAAATCCTTTTTTGATCTCAATTGTAACTTTGCCGATATGAACTGCTATGGAGCCGGATGCAAGATTTACTTGCTTACTATTATCTAAACCCACGGAAAGCCATTTAATAATTGGTGGTTTTTTCTCGGCCTGGTCCTCACGCAGTCTCTTACGCCAGTAATAGAACTGGTTTTCTCTGATTACTTGTTCCTGGCACCAGGCTTTAATCGTTTTCCCGCTACTTTCATATTCTGTCAAGCGCTGTTCCCACAGGCTGCGCAGATCGCTATTTATCATCCTGAACACCTTCCTTGTTTTATGTTCAGGTTATTTTCTCATGATCGTTTCTTATTTCATATGTGTGAAGTTTTTGACGCTTACTTAGGTTGGCCCATAGAAAAGGCCTTTACGACCAGGTTCAAAAAGCAAAATAATCCTTCA
>JAQUBU010000334.1 GCA_028686565.1 Syntrophomonadaceae bacterium | reverse complement strand
AATCTTCTGACCGCACCAAACAAAAGATTCTGCAGCAGGGGCAGCAATTGTGGATGCTGGCAGGACATGAATATGAAGATCCGGGACTATGGCGGGAAATTGCCCGGGCCAATGGCATCGACAATCCCCGGATTCTGGAAAGCGGACAGCGCTTGGTTGTCCCGCCTCTGGACTGAGAATAACAGGAGGTTCGGCTGGTTTGAATATGGAATTCTATTCACCCGATTATAAGGTCTTGATTGAAGGTACAGATATAAAAATGGATGGAGTAATAATCAGCAGTATCACCCTGGAAAACAGTGTGGAAAAGGCTGATTCATGTAATATAGTAATAGAATATGACTTCAATATGTATACATCTTTTGGTAATCTGCATGAAAAGCTGGTTATTGGAAAAGAGCTGCAAATTGATCTGGGCTATACTGATGATTTGGAAACGCTTTTTCAAGGTTTAATTACTGGAGTTAGAGTAGAAATATCTGATAACCTTGAGGCTCGCGCCATAGTCAGCGGCCTCGACAAATCTTTTAAATTAATGAAAAAAGTAAACTCCAGATCGTTAATGAAGAAGAAATACAGTGAAATAGCTCAAACCATTGCAGGTGAAAACGGATTATCGGCAACTGTTGATGACACCGGGACAGTTCATGATTATGTTGAACAAGCCGGAATCAGCGATTATCAGTTCCTTTGCGGTTTGGCCGAAAAAAGCGGCAGTGAGTTTTTTGTCAGTGGCAGCAAGCTCTATTTCCGCAAGCTGCCAGATGGAGGTTCTGCCAGTGTTACTCTTAAATTAGGGCATAACTTGCTAAGCATAAATCTGGAAACCGATTTGGCCGAACAGATTGCTGGCGTGGTAGTAACCGGTTGGGACCGGAGAAAAAAAGAAATGGTCAAGGGAGAATCTTCTCCGCCCACATTGATAGGTTCAGGTAAGAGCGGAGTTGCTTTCCTGAGTGATATACAGGTAAGCAGCAAAGTGGTAGAGAACTATCATGCCTTTATTGATTCTGCGGACAAGGCGAAAAAGGTTGCAGATTTTAGAATGCAGTCAACCAGTTTGAAACTGGTCCGTGGAAATGCTACTTGTATTGGCACAACGGAGCTGAAAGCTGGCACCTACGTGGAACTGGAGGGTTTGGGCAGCCGCTTTGATATGATTTACTATGTACGGTCAACTACCCATACCATTGACGAAACTGGCTATATCACGGTAGCCCATCTAGGAGGGAACAGCGCATGAACATCTTCTATTCGCTAGCCAGTATGGATGAAAAAGTAGGCAAGAAAATTGCGGGAGTTTGCGTAGGTCTGGTGACTAATATTGAGGATCCCGAAAATATGGGCAGGATAAAGGTTAAATTTCCGGTGCGGGTAGGCAGCGGTACAAATTATGAGAGTCACTGGGCACCGCTGGTCACCTGGCTGGCTGGCCCTGAAATGGGGGCTTTTTTCCTGCCCCATGTTGATGATGAGGTATTATTGGCTTTCAATGACGGTAATTTGGAAGAACCTTTTGTAATCGGCTCTTTATGGAATGGCAAGGACAAACCACCGGTAAGTGAATCGGAACGGCTCGCTAATAAAAAGACGAAAATCAGCAAATTCAAGTCGCACGGCGGCAGCGAGATCATTTTCGATGATGAGCAGGGCAAATGCAAATTGGAAATACATACAACCAAGGGACAGAAAATACTGCTTGATGATGAAAACCAGAAGGTAGAAATAAAAGAGCAAAATGGTCAGAATACCATTACTATCGATGGTAAAAACAATGTAATTAATTTGCAGAGCAATAAAACTATTAATCTGAAAGCTCAAGGCTGTTCCGTTAAGATTGATGCCTCCGGCGGGATTACTATTGAAAGCAGTGCGAGCCTGAAAATAAAAGCCCAGATGATAAGCATTGAGGCGGGAGCCACCATGGACATAAAGTCTAGCGGAATGTTAAATATCAAAGGCTCCATGGTTAAGATTAATTAAATTATTTAAAGTATGAAATCAACTTTCGTAGTTGACATGTTATGCCACATAACTAGTGTGCTTGTCATTGCTATGAAATAGCGTACCTGTCATTGTAAGCGCAGCGCCAACCTGTCATTGCGAGCGAAGCGCGGCAATCTTCCCCGGTAATTGATTATCTAAAATGACTTGGCGATGGATGGATTGTTTCGCTGCACTCGCAATGACATAAAAGATAGCTCGCGATGTTCGTCAATATGGAATTTTAAACAGTTTATTTTATTGCTTTTTCGGGCTTTTCAGCCTGTTCTTTTGGTCAGAAGTTGAGTTGTGAATTATGGCAGGAAAGAGGCTGCTTTCCTTGAAACAGATGATTGGCATCGAGTTTATGCCAGTAGATTATGAGGCCAGTATAGAATCAGGAGGTGAGCGAATGGCGAATTTTCTAGGCCGGGGGTGGAGATTTCCGGTTAAGGTGGACTCGGCAACCGGAAGAATTATGATGTCCGAGCATGAGGATGATATAGCCGAAGCTATTCGTATTATCCTTTTAACTTCTCAGGGTGAACGAGTAATGAGACCTGATTTTGGCTGTGGTGCGCATAACTATGTTTTTGGACTCAGTGACAGCACTACGCTAAATTTGCTGAAATCAAGCATAGAAGAGGCCATAATGATATGGGAACCAAGAGATCGGAAGAGCGTCGG
>JAQUBU010000333.1 GCA_028686565.1 Syntrophomonadaceae bacterium | reverse complement strand
TACCTTTAAATTATGAGGGGCTATTATATATGCCTTATGTCCATCAACATAGTGCAGAAGTGCAATATTTGCCGAACGATTAGGATCATATTCAATAGCTGCAACTACAGCTGGTACCTCATCCTTTATTCTTTTAAAATCAATTACCCGGTATAAACGCTTATGTCCACCACCACGATGTCTTACTGTAAGACGTCCGTGCACATTACGGCCAGCTTTACTCTTAAGCGGTGCGGTAAGACTTTTCTCTGGTTCAACTTTAGTAATTTCATCAAAAGTCATTACCGTCATAGTTCTTCGGCTGGGTGTGGTAGGCTTGAACTTTTTAATGCCCATCTGTCTTCTCACTCCTTAGTACGACAGTTTATATGCTGCAGCCTGCAGCTCCGCTTCCCTTGCGGGAATCTAATTACATACCTTCAAATAAACGTATTTTGTGACCGTCTTTCAGATATATTATAGCCTTTTTACGGTTGGGCTTGTGACCTTCAAATCTGCCCATACGCTTAGGTTTGCCCTTGACATTCATGGTGTAAACTTTTTCCACTTTTACTTCGAAAATACTCTCGATAGCATTCTTTATTTCCGTCTTGTTTGCCTTTTTATCAACTATGAAGGTGTATTTACTGTCTGCTAACAGGCTCATCGACTTTTCAGTTACCACTGGTTTAATAATGATATCTCTATAGTCTCTCATTTAAGCAAACACCTCCTCTACCTTGCTCACAGCATCACGGGTAATGAGCAGAGTGTCATGCTTTAATAAATCGTAAACATTGATAAAGTCTGCTCGTAATGGTTTAACCCCTGGAATATTACGGGCTGACTTACTAGCATTGGGGTTCCCGTCACCGGTTACCACCAGAGTCTTTTTCGCCACCTTTAATGCGGCCAGGACCTGTATCATTGCTTTGGTCTTTGGTTCATCAAAATTAAGATTGTCAACAACAATTATATTGTTTTCTAAAACTTTGCTGGATAGAGCCGACTTAAGAGCCAGTCTCCTTACTTTGCGAGGTAATGTATAAGAATAGTCTCTGGGCTTCGGCCCAAATGCTACTCCACCTTTTCTCCATACCGGATTTCTGGAACTACCTACCCGGGCACGTCCTGTTCCTTTTTGTCTCCAGGGTTTTTTACCTCCACCTCTGATCTCAGCTCTGGTTTTGGTAGAAGATGTACCCACCCGCTTGTTAGCCATTTGCATTTTTACAAATGCATGAACAACAGCTTCATTGGGTTTTATTCCAAAAACATTGTCATTTAATTCTATTTCTCCGATTTGGGCCCCGCTCATATCGTACAGCGCAACCTTAGGCATTAATTTAACCTCCTCTGTAACAGTTGATAGTTGCGAAGTGCTTAAACTATCTACTATTTAAGCCTTTACTGTATTCTTTATAACTACCAGACCTCTTTTGGGCCCAGGGATAGAACCTCTAATAAGAATTATATTTCTATCCGGATAGACTTTTACTACCTTTAAGCCCTGAACAGTAACTCTTTCCCCGCCTAGTCTGCCTGGAAGTTTACGGCCTTTAAAAACTCTAGCAGGGCCTTTAGCTCCCAACGAGCCAGGGCGGCGATGGTATTTTGAACCATGACCCATTGAACCGCGAGCAAAGTTATGTCTCTTTACTCCGCCGGCAAACCCTTTTCCTTTTGATGTACCTACTACATCAACAATATCGCCGTCAGCAAAAATATCAACCTTGATATCCTGCCCGGTTTCATAGTCATCGATATTATCTACACGGAATTCTTTGATATGGCGCAAGGGCTTGACATTGGCTTTCTTAAAATGTCCTTTGGCCGGTTTGTTGGCCAGTTTCTCTTTCAGGTTGTAAAAGCCTACCTGAATTGCATTGTAACCATCGGTTTCATTGATTTTTTTCTGTAAAACGGTACAAGGTCCGGCTTCAATGACTGTAACCGGAACTGCTTTATCGTTTTCATCAAATATCTGGGTCATACCGATTTTGATCCCCATTATTGCTTGTTTGCTGCTTGTCACTCTAGTACCTCCTGTTGAGTATTATCGCGATAGGTTGGAAGTGGGATATCCAACGTCACTTCTTTAATTAAGTTTCCTCAAGCTTTTAAGGTCATTCTGCCCACTGACCTTATCAGCATCACCAAGTCTATAGCTTGATTTCAATATCTACTCCCGAAGGTAAATCCAAGTGCATCAATGCATCTATGGTTTTGGGATTTGGATCAAGTATATCTATCAAGCGTTTATGCGTTCTCATCTCAAATTGCTCACGGGAATCCTTGTTAACATGGGGAGAACGCAAAATGGTGTATATACTTTTTTCTGTTGGCAAAGGAATGGGCCCGGAAACATCGGAACCATTTTTGCGGGCTGTTTCCACTATCTTCTGTGAGGATTGGTCCAGAAGTTTATGGTCAAACGCTTTTAGTCTTATCCTTACTTTTTGTTGGACATTCACTCTTAGGTTAACCTCCTTAAAAAAAGCTTTACTGAGTACACGTTGCCGGGTGTTTGGTACCAAAGAAAACAATTCTCCTTTGGTTAATAACTGATTATAAATCAGCTATTGGATTTAGCTTGAAGGATTATTGGTAAGAGAAGCCTCTTACCCCTAACCCCTCACCTTGCTTTTCAATTAGATACTAACAACCACACCGGAGCCATAAAGAGGATGGTAGAAAGGT
>JAQUBU010000056.1 GCA_028686565.1 Syntrophomonadaceae bacterium | reverse complement strand
GAATAATAAATCAAATCAGCAACCGCCGGGGAAAAATCGAATCCATGGAAATTCAAAACAACACCCAGGTAATACGAGGATTTGTACCGCTGGCTGAATTGTTTGGCTATTCAACTTCCTTGCGTTCCTTGACTCAAGGAAGAGCTGGCTTTTCCATGGAATTCTCGCACTATGAGCAAAGAAATGTAGCCTCCTGAGTATCAAGCTAATAAAGTATTTAAATTTAACAGCGGGGAAGCTTAGAACCTCCCCGCTGTTTTTATTATTCTATTGTCAGAACTTTTATAAAAAATGCCTATTTTTCAGTCAAAGTTATAAGAGATGCGATTGAATCTATTTTTTCCTGGGGGAGATTACCGCTAATCGTAAGGCTATAGCTGACATTTTCAGTGGTGATGTCCTTGCTGCTGGAATTAAGCAATGCTTTATCCGCTGCAGTGCTTAATTCATTTTCATTTGCCATTTGATAACTCACTATGGCATTAGTATTTGATGTTTCGGCAACTGCTTCGCTCATAGCTGCCGGTTTTATATCTTCCAGCTTAAGCGGAGTAATAATTATATTCAACTCTTCATTGGTGGCGGTTTCCCGGTACAGATATATAAACTGCCCATTGCTTTGGTTGTTTGCAACAAGTTGGTAATTGGGGGGCAGATTCTCGGGATATGGTTCAGATGCTTCATCATTTACAAGTAAGCGCGAACTTATTTTAGTTTTGTTTGCTTCCCGGCTGCTGCCGTTTCCTGCGACTAATTCCTGTGGTGCAAGCGTATCAAGCGCTATTTCCTGATTGGTTATTTTTGCCTGTTTGCCGCTGTCTGCTAAATCCTCTGTACTGCTGGGTGTTTTTGACTCGGATTTAAGCTGGACTATTTCTTGATCTAAGGATAAATTAGATTTTTCTGTTGTAGTTCTTTCCAGTTTAGTTTTATTATATTGGGGTTGGGAGTTGTTATCGATATCATTTTGGGCTAAGTGTTGACTGTTGTTTATATTCTGGTTCAAGATGGAAGGCAAGACCAGAGCCAGCAGCAAAACAGCAGCTATTAAGGCCCATGAACGCTTGATAAAGGGACGGTTAAAAAGATATTTGCTTAATCCGCCGTTATTGCTGAGCGCACTATTAGGGTATAGCTGCCCATTGGAATCAATTCTATCCAGCAATCGCGCATTAAAGTCAGGTTTGAGTGGCGGAATATCAATCGGATCGAGTAAAATACTATTCTCCAGCATTGTCAGGTCAATTAAATTTTTGCAATTATTACATTGCTGCAGGTGTTGTTCAAAGAGTTCGTTTAATTCGGGGGAAAGGTTGTTGTCACAATAGTCCAGGCAATACTTTTCAATATCTTGACAATTCATGAATAATCCCCCTTTCCTGACATTTGCTTAAGATTATTCTGCGCAAAGCTTTGCGAGCTCTATGAATCCGCACTTCCACATTTTCTCGGCTGGTTTCAATAACCTCGGCTATTTCCTGGTTACTAAATTCCATTTGGTAACGTAGTATTATCACAATCCTATAACTTTCCGGCAACTCCATAATTGCATTGTTGACTTCTGTTTTTAACTCTTTGCGTTCCATAATTATTTGGGGATTGGTAATACTTAAACCCGAATATGAATCACTGCCAATGAATGCTTCATCAAAATTAATACTAATTATTTTCTTCTTTTTTCTTAGCGCACTTATACTTGTATTAACAGCAATGCGGTGAACCCAGGGCGATAACTTTTTTGATTTATCAAATTGATATATTTTTTCATAAACATTTAAAAAAATTTCTTGCGTAATATCTTCAGCCTCCTGATATTGGCCTATCATTCTGTATACGACAGCAAAAACCGATTTTTTATATCGGTTGACTATTTCTTCGAAAGCTGAGATATCACCTTTAAGGATTTGTTCAGCCAGTATTTCATCGCTTAACACTTTAGCAACTCCTAAATACCTTCATTATTTATTACGCCTGTAAGCATCGACTGCTTACACCAGCAATAAAAATAATATAACATATAGCTGCAGGTAATTGTATAAGAATGACTGGTGACAATGATTTTATTACTCTTTCATGTTAAAATGTGGGAGGTTAATGTCCATTAAATAAAACATAAAGTATGATCAATAAGGGAGTAATAGATGAAAATACTGGTGGATGCAGATGCCTGTCCGGTTAAGGATATAATTGAAGAAGTTGCAGAAAAATATCAATTAGAAGTTATTATGCTTTGCAACCCCAATCATGTTCTGCAAAGCAGCTATTCACAAATAATGGTTGTGGATGGAAGCTCTCAAGCGGTGGATATTGCGATTGTTAATCGTACGGCAAAGGGTGATTTGGTAGTAACTCAGGACTATGGATTGGCTTCTTTGGTTTTGGGTAAGAATGCTTTGGCTATTCATCCGTCAGGAAAGGTATACAACCAGCAAAACATTGACGGACTCCTTACCCAAAGATTCCTTAATCAGAAAGCCCGGCAGGCAGGGATACGGACAATAAACCCCAAAAAACGGAAGAACAGTGATGATGAATATTTTAGATTAAGCTTTACACAGCTCTTGAGTGAGCATATTTCACGATAAAATCTGATTAAATTGACTCTTGCTTACAGATGGTTAAGAATGTATATAATATAGCAAATCATTATACAGTGAAAGGAGAACCATTAATGTCAGATCAATGTAAGACCTGTCCATCCAACGGAGGATGCACTGTGGAACCCGGCCAATGCGGTGTAGAGCCGGAAAAATCTTTGCTGGGAGCACTAAACGATGTTCATAATGTGATAGCAATAATGAGCGGTAAAGGAGGAGTGGGGAAATCCTCAGTTACAGCTTTAATAGCCAGTTATCTTGCTAAACAGGGTAAAAAGGTGGGTGTTCTCGATGCTGATATAACCGGACCCAGTCAGCCGCTGGCTTTCGGGGTCAGAAAGGCATCTTTGAAGGCCAGCGAGTATGGTCTGATTCCGCCGCTTACCAAATTGGGAATAAAACTTATGTCCATAAATTTTTTCCTGCCCAATGAAGATGATCCGGTTATCTGGAGAGGTCCTCTGCTGGCTGGTGCTGTAAACCAATTCTGGGGTGAAGTTGACTGGCGGGATTTGGATTACATGATAGTTGATCTTCCTCCGGGAACCGGTGATGTTCCCTTAACAGTTATACAATCACTGCCGGTTAATGGCATAGTAATAGTATCATCTCCACAGGATTTGGCTTTCATGGTAGTTAAAAAGACCATAAAAATGACCAAAAAGCTTAATGTTCCTATCCTGGGTCTGGTAGAAAACATGAGTTATGCAATCTGTCCGCATTGTAATGAAAAGCTGCCCATATTCGGCAAGAATCAGGGCGAGGATGTAGCAAAAGAGACAGGAATTGATTTCTTAGGCAGTTTACCCTGGGATACCAGCCTGAATGCACTGTTTGATGCAGGCAATATAGAGGATTACGAATCAGAGAATATGCAAGAGATTGCCAAGCAACTGCTGACCCGGCTGCCGTAAAACAGACCGATTACAGAGGCCTGGGATATCTCCCCGGCCTCTGTTTGGTTTGCCAAGTATTTCTGGGGTGATATGTTGCAGCGGTGTGGGAAAATGTTTTGCAGTTTCTTCCGATGATCAAAAATAAGACCTGTGAGTAAAACTTAAAAAAAAAGTAAAAAAAATCATGATTTTTGTATATAATTATTGAAATACTTGAGACTGTACTTCCAGCTCTGACAATTATAATATATGGGCTCGTATGGGATTGGAGGAATGATATTATGGTTACCAAATTGTTTATGGAATTAAAGAATTTATTTGCTGATCTGGCATCCACCTTAATACTCGGCAAAGAAAAGGATGCAGCTAATCTTGCCCGGATTTTATCCGAAAAAAGTAAAGCTTTGGCTGATGAACTGGGCAAATAAATTTTTGTTAAATTAAATAAAAAAAGATTTGCACTGCTTATTGATAGCAGTGCTTTTTTAGACTTGATTTAAAATATTGAGACGAAAATATATCCCCCGCTTCTTTAAGCGGTCAGGTAGCTATTAAAAAAGGCAGCGTTTCTAATTTCTCGATGCAGCGCTTTAGAAGAAACTACTCCGCAGTTTCTTTTTCATTGCTTAAAAGACTATATTTTTTAGATTAGAAATATATTATTTACCCAAAAGAAATATTTACCTGAAAAATCGATAATACTACTGGGGAAAATATAACGAGGCGAAAAGATGGCATCCGCTTCTTTAAGTGGTCGTGGTTCTAATAACAAAACATGTGTCGGGTTCTAATCCCCGTCTCGTTGCAGCGGTGCAAAAGAAACTGCTCCGCAGTTTATTCAAATGCTTATAAAGAATCTATAGGAGGGATATTATTGACAGGAACAGTAAAATGGTTTAATGACAGTAAGGGCTTTGGATTTATCGAAGCAGAAAATGGAAGCGATGTATTTGTCCATCAATCATCCATTCAAGGTTCGGGTTTTAGGTCTTTGGCTGAAAGACAGAGGGTAGAGTTCGATGTTACCTCCGGACCAAAAGGACAACAAGCCTCAAATGTTCACTTGCTTTCCTAGTATAGCAGCGGAATATATTTTAAGCCGTCCATAAGGACGGCTTAAATATCTGAGTGTAAGATTGGGGAAGAGAAGGAGTTTAACATTATGTTTTCCATCTTCATATAACAAATCTATGCAACCAGGCATGAGTTTAAATTAGATTTTCTGGAAAAGCAACTGCCGCATGGACATACGACATCCAGAGTTCGATTCGCAAGAGGTCCGAACTAAATCAATTCAAATGGATGCCCCGCCATTACTTGTTAAGCTGGGCACTTTCAGCTTGGAAGCAAGCCCCCCCGAAAGCATTTCTTTTACCGTCCAGGCTAAAATATTTGACATTAGTGGATTTTTATAATTCTTATTGCTCTGGAATTTACTTTTGCCCTTCTTGATGCATTTCTGTAATTACGCAATTTTGAATGTTCATTAGATCTCCATTTGAGGCTGGATATATTAAAATAGCCCACGCTGACAAACATCAAAAATCTGAAGCTCAGGATTATAGTTCATTCTTGTATAATAAAGAAGCAAATCATCAAGACAATTTGAACTATGGGATACAAAACAGATATATCAAAGGCCAAAGCTGAGTGAGTATTTTTTACTAGGGTGATTTTCAGTATTATAATTACTAATATGGTATCGTGAGGATTTTTGATATATTAAAATAGAATAGGATAGGAGGAGATGTTTGGTTGTCAGACAAAAGCAAGCTGCAAATTATTCCCCTGGGCGGGTTAGGCGAAATTGGCAAGAATATGACGGCAGTCAAGTATGACGAATCCATTGTAGTCATAGATTCGGGGCTGGCGTTTCCCGATGACGAACTGCTGGGCATTGATTTGGTGATTCCTGATATTTCATTTTTGATTGAAAATAAGGAAATTGTGAAGGCTATTCTTTTGACCCATGGACATGAAGACCATGTGGGGGCTCTGCCCTATGTATTGCGGGAAATTAAACCGCCCATTTACGGAAGTAAATTGACACTGGGAATTGTTGAGGGAAAACTCAAGGAACACAATCTTGATGACATAATAATGAACGTCGTTCGACCCCGGGATATGATTGAAATTGGGCCGTTCAAAATCGAATTTTTCAGAGTATGTCACAGCATCCCGGATTGCATGGGCATAGCTATTCATACCCCTTTGGGAACTATTCTGCATACCGGCGATATCAAGCTGGACCAGACTCCGGTAGATGGGCAGATGGTTGATTTCAGCAAAATGGTGGAGTTGGGCGAAAAAGGGGTATTGGTTATGTTGGGAGACAGTACCAATGCTGAAAAAAGCGGATATACAAAATCGGAAAAAATAGTAGGAAATACCTTTGATGAGCTCTTCAATAAATGTTCGGGGCGTATCATCGTTACTACATTTGCATCCAATGTGCACCGGATTCAGCAGGCCATAAACACAGCCCACAAATATGGACGCAAAGTAGCCATTGTTGGACGCAGTATGGTCAATAATGTAAAAATATCTTGCCAGCTGGGTTATCTTGATATACCCGAAGATATTCTTGTTGAAATGGAAGATATTAATAGTTATCCACCTGAAAGAATGGTCATAGCAACAACCGGTTCCCAGGGAGAACCAATGTCAGCCCTGACTAAAATTGCCATGGCGGGGCACCGCTTTGTGGGAATAAAACCTGGAGATACTGTGATAATATCGGCAAATCCTATTCCGGGTAATGAGAAACTGGTGGCCAGGACCATTGATTTGCTTTACAAACTGGGTGCTGACGTCGTTTATGCCAGAGAATCAGGGGTACACGTTTCAGGGCATGCGGCCCAGGATGAATTGAAGCTTCTAATAAATATCATAAAACCAAGGTTTTTCATACCCGTTCATGGTGAATATCGCCATCAGATAAAACATGCCCAATTGGCGGAGAACATGGGCATTCCCTGGGAACGGATATGTGTGGCTGAAAACGGCAGTATCATTGAGATCAGCAAGAAGAAGATACGTTTGGCGGGCAAGGTTGCTGCTGGCAGAGTATTTATAGATGGCTTAGGAGTAGGTGATGTAGGCAATATTGTACTGAGAGACCGCCGGCAGCTTTCCCAGGATGGCATCATAATAGTAGTGGTAGCTATTAACAAAGGTGAGCTGATATCCGGTCCGGATATTGTCAGCCGGGGTTTTGTCTATGTTCGGGAATCAGAACAGTTGATGGAAAATGCCAAAGTCAAAGTTAATGAAGCTATGGAAATCTGTGCACGCAAGAATATCAGCGAATGGTCCAGTATTAAAACACAAATCCGAGATAAGCTGGGAAAATATTTATATGAAGAAACTGGACGCAAACCGATGATAATGCCCATTATTATGGAAATCTAAATGCCAGATATTCGCTCGTTTGTCTTTCTAGTTTATGTCCGTCAGGCCAGACTCCTTTAATATTTTGGTAAAGTCCCAGTATTAAACGATAGATTTTAATTTTATGAAAGGTGAGTAAATGGATAAAATACCGGCGCAAAGCAGAAGCATTAAATCTCTGGGTAAAATCATAGATAATTTTAGCAGCAATCGCAAAATGCAGAAATATTTGAAACAGTTTAATATACAGCAATGGATGCTGCATATGAGGTCCCTCGCAAATCAAGAAAGGGAAGAACTGCTGCTGTATCTTCTGTCCAACCCGGCCCATGAGCTAAGAGAAGAATCGATTAAATACATAATTGCGACTGACGAAAAGTGGGTTTTAGCTATGCTTGCAAACGCATATTGGCATGGCGGGAAACAAGCTAAATTAGAAAGTATTAAGATACTGCGCAAAAAACAAGATCCCGAATCAGTTGATTTCCTATTAGAAGCCTTGAAAGACAAGGAATGGAAAATAAAACGTCATGCTGCTCTGGCGTTGGGGCAAATTGGTGCTTATAAAGCCATACCATTAGTCGCATCCTTGCTGAAAAGCAAGGATTGGCGTCTGCGTCGCGGAGCTTGCGATGCGCTAAGAAAATTTCATGACCCTGAAGCTTTGCCGGTGTTATATAGTGTACTGAATGACCGGGACTGGCGTGTTCGTCGTGGAGCTGTCCGTGCCTCGGCAGAATTGGATTATATGCGGGAAAAGGCGGAAGACATTATAGCAAGGCTGCAGGACAGGGATTGGCGAGTGCGGATTCTGGCTGCCGAACTATTAGTTTCTTATCCCCAACCCCAAGCATGGGAAGCACTAATCAATGCTCTTGACGATTTGGCAATAGCCTCAGTAGCTGCTAAATCTCTGACAACCTTCGCTTCCCCTGTGGTTCCCGACCTGATTAATGCCTTGCTCGATACCCGGAAAAATGTCGCCAAGGGAGCGGCAGAAATTCTGGGTAATCTTGAAGCAGTCGAAGCTTTACCAGCATTGGAAAAGGCGGCTTTGCATAAAGAATATGATATACGCCAGCAAGCTCAGATAGCTATCCGAAAAATTGCAGCAAAAGCTAATTAGTTACCCCTCATAAACTCCCTGTTTGATAATGTGGGATGCATAAATATGAGTACGGATGTTGGCGGAGCATGGCAATCACACCCAGCGAAGGAAAGAGGGCGAGCGACACGGATGTCGCGAGAGGGCAACGGAACAAGGAGGTGAATTTAGCCCGGTACCTCTTGAAGTTAGAGAAAAGCTGAAGTGTTTTACATGCGAAGACTTTCCGCTTAAATATTTATGCATTCCACATCAGATTTTACGAGTTTTTCAGGGGTAACTAATTATCAAGCATAATGAAAGCGGGCGTAAATCCTTATAAGTAACTAAACTTTCTGACCAAAAGAACAGGCTGAAAAGCCCGAAAAAGCAATTAAAAAACTGTTTAAAATTCCATATTGACGAACATCGCGAGCTATCTTATATGTCATTGCAAGGAGCGCAGCGCATTCTGTCATTGCTATGAAACTTAGAGTTCTTGTCATTGCTATGAAATAGCCTACCTGTCATTGCGAGCGCAGCGCGGCAATCTTCCCCGGTAATTGTTGATTACGTAAATGAAAAATGATCTAACGCTTTTCGTTTATGTAATCAATGACTGGGGAAGATTGCCGCGCTGCGCTCGCAATGACAGGAATGCGCTGCGCTCCTTGCAATGACAAGTACGCTATTTCATAACAATGACAAGTACGCTAGTTATGTCGCATAATATGTCAACTACGAAAGTTGAGTAAGTAATTGAAAATTTATTATGAAGGCCGTTTTCGACAATATTAGCCGTATTGATCAGCTATTCTTATAAAAAGAGAATAGCTTTGGCTAATGGGGGTCGAAGAAGTGACAGAGGAAAACTTGACAAAAACGCAACTAATTGACGAACTAATAAAACTCAGGCAGAGAAATATTGAATTGGAACTTGCTCTTAAAGAGCAAGAACGTATTTCTAGAACATTAAAAGAGGCATCACCCTGTCAATGGTTCTCAACGGGCAGAGCTGATTTGGTAGTTTTTAATAGAACTGAGCACCCGCCTCACGTTAATCCCCCTGTGAAATATAGGCTCACTGATCTGGTAGATATTTCGCTTCTTCAACAATTATTATATTCATTTTATAAGGCCACACGCATACCCTATGGACTCCATGATGAAAATAACAACATACTAAGCGGGATAGGATGGCAGGATATTTGCACCCGCTTTCACCGGGTATGTCCGCAAAGCGAGTACAGGTGCAGACAAAGCGACAACTATATATATGAACATCTGCATAAGGGTTATTATGTAGGATATAAGTGCCGGAATGGACTTATGGATTTTGGAACGCCAATCATGATAGAAGGACAGCATCTCGCATCCATATTTATGGGACAAATTTTGCACGAGCCGCCTGATGAGGAGTTTTTTTGCGATCAGGCTAAAAAATACGGATTTGATGAAGCGGCCTATATGGAAGCATTGCACAGGGTCCCTATAATTCCCAGGGAACAGGTAGAATATATTATGGATTTTTTCTCGCAGCTGGGAAATATTCTGGCTAAATTGGGGCTGGAGCGAAAACGCCAACTGGAGGCAGCAGAACAGGCTGTCAGAGAGCAAAAGGAATGGTTTAGCCAGGTATGGGAGACGAGCAATGAAGGTTTTTGGGAAGGGGACATTGAGACCGGCCAATTATATTACAGTCCGCGCTGGGCTGAAATATTTGGATACTTGGTGGAAGATTCTGAGCGAAGTTTCCAGGTGTTTAAAAAAAACCTTCATCCCGATGATATTACCGCTACGTTTAAGGCGATTGTTCAGCATCTGAAGGGACAAACAGCAAAATATGAAGCCGAATATCGAATGCTTAGCAAATCAGGGGAATGGAAATGGATTATGGATCGCGGGCAGGTTGTGGCGAGAAGTACAGAAGGCAAAGCATTGCGCATAGTTGGGACAAGCTCTGACATCACCGATCGCAAGAAGACCGAATCCGCCTTATTGCAAACAGAACAAAAGTTTACCAAGGTTTTTCATTGTAATCCTGACCCGATATCAATAAGTACTTTGAGAGAAGGGCGTTATGTTGAAATAAATGATGCCTTTTTAGATATTACCGGTTATAAACGTAAGGATGTTATTGATCGCGCAGCCCAGGAATTGAATATATGGGTTAATCCAAGTGAACGAGACAAGATGATAAAACAAGTCCAGGAAAATGGCAGCATACGCAATTATGAAACAAAGTTAAGAATGAAATCAAGTGAAATCAGGATTTTTGAGATGTCTGCTGAGATAATAATACTGGATGATGAAGAACATTTAATAATTACGTATAGAGACTTAAGTGCAAGAAAACAAATGGAAGAAGATTTACGTTTGTCGGAGGAATGCTTATTCAAAGTATTTAATACCAGTCCCATCGTAATGGGCATTACTACATTGGAGGAGGGAAGGTTTATTAAGGCCAACAAGGCCTTTGGCCGAATTCTTGGTTATACACAGGAAGAGGTAATAGGTCAAACATCATTAGAAATTGGGTTTTGGCAGAATCCTGCTGACCGTTGCCTGGTAAAGCAAAAAATAATGGCATGCCAAAGTATTCAGGATATGGAAATCACATTCGGTAATAAAACCGGAGAGCGAAGACAGGGATTATATTCGGCCGAGCGTCTTGAAATCCATGGGGACATATGTATACTCAGTGTACTCATAGATATTACTGAGCTTAGACAAATGCAAGTTGAAATCACCCGCCTGGATCAGCTCAATTTGGTAGGGGAAATGGCAGCCAGTATCGGTCATGAAATTCGCAACCCTATGACAACTGTGCGCGGTTATTTGCAAATATTGCGGGAGAATGAGAGATATAATCAAGAAGTAGAATACTTTGACCTGATGATCGAAGAATTGGACAGAGCCAATTCGATAATTACTGAGTACCTTTCATTAGCCAAAAACAAGATAGTGGATATGGCTCCGCAAAATCTTAATTCAATTATTAGCAAGTCATTGCCGCTGCTTCAGGCCAAGGCTATTAGTAAAGATCAGTATATAAAGCTGGAACTGGCTGAAATACCTGATTTATTTTTGGACAATAAAGAAATTCGTCAGCTAATACTTAATCTGGTCAATAATGGACTGGAAGCTATGTCTTCGCATGGAGAAGTTACTATAAAGACGTTTTGGGAAGAGGAAAAAGTAGT
>JAQUBU010000055.1 GCA_028686565.1 Syntrophomonadaceae bacterium | reverse complement strand
CGCTTGTTTAGGCGGTCAGGTTCCAATTAACTAAACAGGTGGCTGGTGCTAGTCCCCCACCTCGTTGCATCGGAAGATACTGCAGAGCATTTTCTTCCGATGCTCGAAAGGCAAGAAGGGAGCATAGTATGCAAATCGCAGTAGCGAGTGGTAAAGGCGGTACAGGAAAAACTTTGTTATCCACCTGCTTGATGAAGGTTCTGTCCGAATATAATCCGGTGCTGGTTGATGCCGATGTAGAAGAACCAAATGCAGGTTTGGTTTTGAAGCAGCAAGTAATTGATACTGTCAAAGTTAATCGGCTCGTTCCCGAGATAGATCTTCAGCAATGTAATCTCTGTGGAAAATGTGCAGAGATATGCAAGTTTAATGCTCTGGTGGTTCTAGCACATAAAGTGCTGGTTTTCAATGAACTCTGTCATTCTTGCGGGGCCTGTGCTTATCTTTGCCCGGAAGCTGCCATAAAAGAAAAGGGACACCATATTGGTGTTATAGAAGAGGCAGATATCCCGGGCTATGGAACACTTTTAACCGGCCGTCTGACGGTTGGGGAAGCCCAGAGCCCACCACTCATAAAGGCAACCAAAAACAAAAAGCAAGCAGCTCAATTAAGGATTATTGATTGCCCTCCCGGGACTACTTGTGCGATGATCGAATCAATAAGAGACAGTGACTATTGTTTGCTGATAACTGAGCCTACCCCTTTTGGTCTGCATGATCTGGAACTGTCCCTGGAAGCAGTGGGGCTGTTGGGTATACCCGGTGGATTGGTGATAAACCGCTGGCAAGGACAAGAACAAGAATTGGCGGACCTTTCCAGCAGAACAGGGATTCCTGTCCTGGCACGAATTCCATTCAGTCAAGAACTGGCCCGGGCTTATATGCAGGGTCGAGATCCACTGGAAGCTATGCCGGCTTTACGTAGTATTTTAAGTGATATTATGGGCCAAATTAAGGAGGCTTTATCATGAAAGAGATACTGCTTATAAGCGGCAAAGGAGGAACAGGCAAAACTTCTTTGACTTCCTCCTTCATATATTTTGCAGACAACTGCATTGCCTGTGATTATGATGTAGATGCCTCCAACCTGCCCATTCTCTTGCAGCCGCAAAAGTTAAAGGGCTTTGATTTTAGTGCTGGCGAAACTGCCTGGATAGATGAGGATTCCTGCATAAGCTGTGGAGTGTGTGCAGCCCTTTGCCGATTTGAAGCCATTGACTCGAATTATCAAGTTTTGCCCCTGCCCTGTGAGGGCTGCGGTTTTTGTTCCTATATATGTCCGGTGCAAGCCATAACTATGCGGCCCAGACCTTCAGGCCGCTGGTTTAGTGGAGTTTCCCAAGAAAATCAACCGGTATTTTTCGCTGAACTGCGACCTGGTGAAGAGAACTCAGGCAAGCTGGTAGCTCAGGTAAAGACGATGGCTCGTAAAACGGCTGAAGAAAAAGAAATTCCCCTCATTATTGCCGATGGCCCGCCGGGGATTGGCTGTGCAGTTATATCTTCCATGGTGGGAGTTGATCTGGTGGTACTGGTCACCGAACCGAGCGGTTCAGGTTTTCATGATTTGCAGCGGGTCAGTCAATTGATGCGTCTGCGTGGTATGAAGGGTGTAATAATTATAAATAAATGGGATCTGAATCCAAAGATATGCGAAGAAATAGAGGATTGGGCACTTAAGAACAACATAGCTGTTGCGGGACGGGTGGCATTTAGTACAGAAATCGCTGAATCGATTACCAAGGCTAAGATTCCCGGAGCCAATGGACAGATAAAAGAGATGCTTTTTCCTCTTTGGGAAAATATCATAAAACAATTAGATCTTTAATAAGAAAGGAGTGAGGCTAATGCCTAACAGAGATGGAACTGGACCGCAAGGTCAGGGATCTGGAACAGGTCGGCTAAGAGGAGGCTGTGGAACAGGTCGTGACAATAGCATAAATAAGTCAGGTAAGGGTCAAGGACGCAGAAATGGTGGCGGTAATGGTCCTGGAGGTACAGGAGGTACAGGAGGTACAGGAGGCGGCAGGGGCCGCGGCTTAAATGCCTCCAACAATACCCAAAACAGATAAATTCACGAACAGGCAGGAAGAGAGGTTATCCCCTATCCTGCCTGTTCATAAGGACCCTTCAGGCCTGCAAACTGCAGGCCATCTTCTTGGGGTTCTCTGATCCGGATAATTTCATTACCAGCTAAAGATAGCACTTCTAAGAAAGCGGTGAATTTATGAAAGAAGAGATCGAAAAAAAATCGGAGGATGGTTCCTCACCACCATTTGGCAAAGATTGTTCTATCTGTTTAAAGCAACGTTGCCGTAAAGGCCGAAATTGCTATCCAGATATTAATGCTGAAGTAATTGATATATATAAAGAAGCGGATAATCTCAAGCTAACCCAAGCCTCAGCAGCTATTGAAGCTAAATATTACCAGGAGGCTACCCGTTTGGAAGAAATTAGTCATTTCGCCAGGGAAATGGGGTATACCAAGCTTGGTGTTGCTGCTTGCATCGGTTTGATCAAGGAAGCACAGACGATAGCGGAATACCTTAAGAAGAATTTCGAAGTCTCATTGGTAATATGCAAAAATGGCGGCCTGCTAAAAAGCAACCTGGATTTGCCACAGATAAACGTTGGTGAGAATGAGGTTATGTGCAACCCCATCGGCCAGGCCCTTTTACTTAATAAAAAACAGAGTGAGTTGAATATCATCTGCGGCTTGTGTATCGGACATGACATACTTTTCACCAAATATTCAGATGCACCCGTTACCACCATTATCGTGAAAGACCGCGTGCTGGGGCACAACCCGGCGGCAGTATTATACAGCAGTTACCACCGCAGAAAAGTCCTGGATCTTTGGAAATAATTCCAAACAACCGTCCACTTGTAGGTAGCCTTACCCACAAGTGGACGAATTTTTTACCAAACTCCAAAAGAGATGCAAACTGCTATCATCTTGTGATCCATCCTGAAAGAAATCCCGACAAGGACTCCGGCTACTTTCAAACTTGCCCTGGCCGCAATGCTAGTTTCTATGCTCATCAGCATACCGGCAGGAATGATTGCTGTTACAAGGCAATCTTCCATTCTTGACTATACAGCCATGACTGGATGAAGAGCACCTGACGCGTAATCCGCATCAACTTAGTGGCGGACAAATTCAGCGGGTTAATATGATACTATTTCAATTTCCATTCCGGTGCGCGCTTATTCAAGAAAGCATCCACTCCTTCGTGAGCATCTTCCGTATTTGCTAACATAATAAAATGATTATTGGCCAGTTCCATAGCTTTAGCATATTCTAAATCTGACATCTTATAGAAAGATTTCTTACCCAGTTGAACCCCCAAAGGACTCTTGGCGGCTATCTTCCTGGCCATATTCATGGTTTCTTCTTCCAGTTTTTCGCTTGGCACCACCTTATTTATAAGCCCTATTCTTTCAGCTTCTTCGGCATCAATCATGTCTCCAGTAAGCAATAATTCCAAAGCCTTTTTACGCCCCAAATTTCGAGATAAAGGCACTGCAGGACCCATGCAGAATAAACCCACATTTACTGCGGTCGCACCAAATTGGGTACCTTCTGCCGCTATAGCTAAATCCGCTGCAGCAACTACCCCAATACCATTGGCTACCGCAATACTATGAACAGAAGCAATAACCGGTTTTGCCATTCGCGCCATAATTAGACTGCTGTCTTCCATTAATTCTATCCATTTTAAAGATTCTGCGCTGCTCCGCTGTGCAAATAACTCATTAACATCTATTCCGGCACAGAAAGCCCGCCCTGCTCCTTTGAGAATAACCACTCTGATTTCATCATCCTTATCCATCTCTTCCAACGCTGTGTTAAGTTCGATAGCCAGTGATTTGTTAAAGGTATTCAATTGTTCTGGGCGATTAAGAGTTATAATACCGATATGTTCCTTGGATTCCACTAAAATAACCTCGTAAGCCATAATTAACCCTCCCCTTCATTTAATATTCCATTTAATCCCATATTGCCATTATACCAAATTTACTGGACTCGCCCAGAAAAAACCGAATAGGTGAAAAATGCATAATAATCAGGTATTTTCAGTATGAAATCAGGTGAATCAGGACGGCATAAACGCTGGTAATCATGCCATAGCTCTGGAGCCACTTCTTTTTCAATACTTCCCCAACGCATATTAAATAAATCTGTCATCGCAGCTATTATTTCTGCTTTTAAAGGAGGACAAATATCTCGTATAAAAGTTTGAGCCCGGTTATCTGTAAAACCAGCTTGCTTGAACCATCCCAAAGCCCGCATGGTATGCATCTCTGGAGCCATTCCGATTGCAAATGGAGCAATTCCTGCCGAGCTGGCATTTAATCTGGCCTCCAAAAGGGGAAATCCCGGCAATATACTCTGCGAAGACCATATAATAATGAATACCTGCCCCCCTGGCTTTACTACCCGGATGACTTCTTTTAGCAACGGTACCGGATCAACTGCTATGGCACCAACACAATCTATGCTGCAAGCCCAATCGAAACTCTTATCAGGGAAGGGTAAATTGCCGACATCGCCTTTTTCCAGGCTGATCCGTTCATTAACTTCAGATTTACTGAGCAGTGACCTGGCCTTCAGCAGCATTTCTTCTTCCCTATCAAGACCGATTACTTGCCCACAGGGTCCAAGAACTTCTGCCAGCAGAATAGTATTTAAGCCTATTCCACACCCCAGATCCAGTCCGGTGCTGGATGTCGGAAGCTGCATTGACTGAATAATGCTTTTAATAATTGGTTTTCGTAAGTACTGAGATAACAACAAGCTATTTACGTAGCTTTGCAAATCTTTAGAAGACATACAATTCCTCCTAACGCCGTGGCGTACACTTAAAAAAGCGGGAACACTTTTCGCCTCGTTATATGGTAATTATACTTTATTACGAGCATATGTTTATTAAAATATTTAATACTTTATTCAAAAAGTTGGTCAGGACTACACTATGAGTCCTGACCAACTTTGTAGTTTTAGAATATGATTTATTTTCAATCCTTTAAATAAGTAGAGGTGTTTAACAACTATAGGCTTGCAGGATACTGTTATGAATAATATCAAAAGCTTCTATAGACGTATTTACTGAATGTATTTTTCCGTTATCTATAATTGCATAGCTGTCTGCCAGCAATTCGGCCTCTTTGGGATCATGGGTAATATAAAGAACCGGAACCTGGAGTTCCTTTAGTACTCTGCGGAAATCAGGCAGAATTCTTTCTTTTAAAACAACATCCATTCCAGTCAAAGGCTCATCCATAAGCAATATTTGCGGTTGGGGCACCAGGGCTCGGGCCAGGGAAGCCCTGCTTTTATAACCACCACTGAGCTCATGCGGTCGTTTATGAAGTACATCCTTAATGTCCAGCATTTCTACGACTTTCATGTAATCAACCTTTGCTTCCTTGCGCAATCCATAAAGCACATTATCCTTAACAGTCAAATGTTTAAATAGAGCAGGATGCTGGGGAACATAGCCCACATGCCGCAACTCCGGCGGCAAGCTGCTAACATCTCTTTCATTGATCACTACTTGGCCCTCATCGGGTTCTACAATACCGGCCACAATTTTTAAAAAGGTGGACTTGCCACTACCGTTAATACCGATGAGAGCCTTGATTTCGGATTTAACCTCCAGACTGGCCTGCTGCAGCACGATTTGATGTCCGTATCGCTTATTGATTCCATTAGCTTTCAGCATATTTCGGCCTCCTAATACTCAATACTGATACAATGAGGAATGACAAGGCTACGCAAAATACCGCAGCGGTTACTGCCATATCAAGGTCTCCCACCTCAACTTTGGTAAATACATAAGATGCCAAAACCTGAGTTCGCCCTGGCATATTTCCTCCGAACATGATTACCGCAGCAAATTCACTTAAAGATCGGGAAAAGCCCAGGACAAACCCGGAAAAAATTGCTTCCCGCATTAGAGGCAGTACTATTTTGAAGTATACCTGAACAGTATTGTCGCCAAGCGTCCTGGCTACGTCAATAACTTCGGGTTCCATATTATCTACTCCCGACACCAGGGTACGGGCAGCCAGGGAGTAGGATACAAAAAACATAGCCAGTATAACTACAAAAAGGGTAAAGGCCGCACCTGTCTCGCCTAGAAAGCCAAATGTCTTTCGGCCAAAAGCCAGCAGCAAGGCCAAACCAGCAACCGTATGCGGCAAAGCTATCGGCAAGTCATTAAACAAGTTTGCCACTTTATAGACCAGGGATTCAGGATGAAACAAATGGTAGTAGGCAAAGCCCACTGCTACCACTACCGCCATCCCAGCTGCCAACAAGGCAGCCAGCATGGTATTTTTTACACTATCCCAAAAAAAGGGGTCTACCATAGTAGCCTGGATCCCATCTACACTCAAATTAAAAATCAGTGCCAGGATGGGAAAAACAATTAAAAGAAAAAATAAAGGTATAAAGAAAATTTTGATAATATTTTTATTCATATGCTTTCCATCCGTATTGTTCAAATACGGTAATATTGTCAAGAGCACATTGGGCAAATGCTCTGGCCAGTTCGGTATCCCCGCCTTTGATCACAGCTGAACCAAAGACAATGTCACCGGTGTATTTTTCATCAAGCACTTCTACTATTTCCATTTCATTGCCGTTGGCTACACTGGAATATACCAGCCCGGCATCCACCTGGTCTTCTTTCACCATAATTGCCACCTGGTTAACGGTTGTGGGCATTGCTTTAACATTTGGAGACACCTTTTCCCAAAGACCAAGAGTTTCGATGCCTTTTTTGGCATATGCTCCGGCAGGTGCCTGAGGATCAGCAATAACTATAGTTACGTTGGCATTACCCAAATCTTCGATTTTAGCAACCTTGCTTTTACCAGTTTTGGATACTACTACAACCATGTTGTCTTTTAGAAATTTTTTGCCTTCCTCCAGCTTGCCGGCCTGCTCAGTTTTATCAATGTATATCCAGTCAGCTGAATAATAAAGGTCGCAGGGCTGTCCCTGTTCAATCTGCGCATAAAGACCTCCGGAGGGGCCATAATTAACCGCAACTTTCGCTTTGCTTTCTTCTTCAAAAGACTTTATCACCTGATCCATTGGCTTCTTCATGCCTGCAGCAACATACAAATTAAGTGTTTTGCCTTCAAAAGATGTCTTTTCCTGTTCGGCAGGCTGAGGAGCAGGTTCCTCTTTGCTGCAGCCGGCAACCAATGCCAAACCCATAACCAGGATAATCGTCAACAATATACTACAGAACTTTTTCACACATATTCCTCCTCTTTAATATACAATCCCAATATTTTTTTAAACGCTTCCTCCTTCCGCAGAAAATAAAAAACAACCTGGGCGGAAAGGCGCACCAAGCTGTTTAAGCCAGCACATAAAGCTGCACAAAACATGTACAACTCTTCTCCTTTCCACACTGGGAGGCACAGCAGTTTCCCACTGCACCCTATCGGCCGAATGTCCGTTGGATTACCGGTAGGTCATTCGGCTCGGAGAATTATAAGCATATGCTCTTTATTATTCTGCACAATTTAATTAATTCCTTCTAAAGCGACAAAATTCTACTTTAATATTTTACTTGCTGATATTTTGGGAATATTCCCAAGGCGATATGCGGTATTTGGGTAGCGATTCCCGCCGGGACATGACGGAAAAATTTGTACAAAACCCTTCTTATGACATTCAATTGTTATTTTACCTGAATGACAGCAACGTAAAGGCAAGTTTAGGGGAATCAGGATGCCACCATACCTACTGAATTTAAAATAATTTGCTCTTATTGTCCTCTTGTTTCCAGCTTTTTTTATATTATAACCGGGTTAATTGCATATTATTATGTTTTTACCATCTATAGAGACAATTCCCAAATCCATATTATAGAGAGTCGAGAGGTTTGCGGCTGTCATAGTGTTCTGAACTTCCCCCATGTCCAGAATACAGCCCTCGTTCAACATGAGTGCAGTATCGGCAAAGGAAAGGGCCAGGTTGGGGTCATGTATTGCTATGAGAATAACACAGCTTTGGACTTTAATAATCTGTTCCAGGGTTCTCATAATAGCATGCTGGTTATTATAATCAAGATGAGAAGTTGGCTAATCGAGTATATAGCAGCAGGCTTCCTGAGCCAGGGCGCGAGCCAGAAAAACCAGTTGTTGTTCTCCCCCGCTCATATGCATGTAATAACGTTTCCGATTCGCTGTCAAGACAAACCATTGATTGCACTTTACTATCAAATGCTTTCCCTCTTTTCCAATCCTGCAGAGCGACCAGCCAGCCACCCTGCTACCAGAGCAGTGATGGGAACACAAATAATTAAACCAATACTACCTACCAGAGCCCGGACGATTTCAGTGGCAATTAATTCCCAGTTAACTATTCTGATTGGTTCCATCTTATAAGCCATAAATAGAAGCATAAACGGCAAAGCACCACCGGTATAGGCAAGAATGAGAGTATTGGCCATGGTTCCCATAATATCGCGGCCTACGTTCATTCCTGCAGCTACCAGCTGCATTGGTCGTATTGAGTGATTAGCCTTCTTAATCTCGCTTATTGCTGAAGCTACCGACATAGCTACATCCATGATCGCGCCTAATGCCCCGATAAGAATTCCAGAGAAGAGCAGACCCCTCATATCAAATTTTAAGCCTTCCACATATAGAAGCATACGGTCTTCTTCAGTTGCCAGTCCGCTGAGTTGGGCCAAATCACCAAAGGCATAGGCCAAAAATCCAGCTGTCAGCAGTCCGCCCAAGGTTCCCAGCGTGGCGGCAAGTGCCTTTTGGGTAAATCCCGCGACAAAGATCATAGTAAGCAGAGTAACTCCGATTAAAACTAATATAGTCAGAGGCAAGGGGGATTTACCAGCCATGAGACCGGGGAGCAGTACTTTATAAACACCTATAATAGTTACTCCGAGGCCCATAAGCGCCTTGATACCCTGTACTCGCCCAATAACGATTATAAGACCCACAAAAAGCAAACCTAGCCAGCCCAGTGCATTACTTCGAACCCGGTCAGCAACATAGATATTCTGTATAGACTTCTCTCCATCCATCTTCTCTTCAACGGTAATATATAATACAACCTCATCATCTGCCTTTAACTCAATATCATATCCTTCGGTTCCTGATAAGGTGTTTTGGGCAGTTAATGTTTTCCCTTTATATTGACCACTAAGAACCCGGACTTTTACCTTTTGTTCCACCAGGCTTCCCTGAAATGCATTATTTTTATTTTTGCTAATTTCATCTATTTCCAGCACTACGGCTTTTTCATATAATTCCAGGTACTTTGTGTCTGGTAATAACTCAGGGGTTTCGCTCTGTCCCAGAGCCACTCCAGGAACCCAAATTACACTATACATAAGCAGCCAGCATGTTAAAACAATTTTTAATATTTTCCGCACTTATATTACCTCCCGAAAAGTTGGAATCATTGCTCGTTGTTTAGTTTAAGAATCTTCCTAACCCTAAAAACAATTTACTCCTCTCATTTAACTTATAATAGGAACGATTTACCCAATAATAAATCAGCTCACAAATAGCGTGCGGGCGGCTATCTAGCACAGCTGCAACGAGGCGGGAGATTAGAACCCAACCGCTTAAAGAAACGGGGGACATCTTTTGGCCTCGTTATAAATATGATATTAAATGATATCTTGACATGACAGTAACAAGAGCAATAATATAGAATAATGGGTTTATGGTCATATGCTCATAAATCCATTATACACAAAAGGTTATTTCTCCTTCAAGTAAAATAGGGATTTTAAACCTATCCACCAGCCGGTGAATCTTTGAAGCTTAGCTAGTTACCCCTGAAAAACTCCCTGTTTGATAATCTGGGATGCATAAATATGAGTGCGGATGTTGGCGGAGCATGGCAATAACACCCAGCGAAGGCAAGCAAGTGAAAGGGGGCGAGCGACACGGATGTCGCGAGAGGGCAACGGAACAAGGATGTGTATTTTGCCCGGTACCCCTTGAACTGCGAGACAAGCTGAAGGTGTTTTCCATGCGAAGACTTTCCGCTGAATATTTATGCATCCCACATTTAGATTTTACGAGTTTTTCAGGGGCAACTAGCTAAGCAATTATGTTACCGACTTAATAACCGTACTTTTAGACAGACTAATAATCGAGGAGGTTTACCTGGCATGAAATTGAGTATAAATTGCCTTCCCTGCTTACTTAACCAAGCAATTAGATTAGCTAAAGT
Organism: Syntrophomonadaceae bacterium; assembly: GCA_028686565.1. GTDB lineage: Bacteria > Bacillota > Syntrophomonadia > Syntrophomonadales > Syntrophomonadaceae > JAQUBU01. The sequence goes on along the minus strand of JAQUBU010000055.1, from coordinate 994 downwards.
TCACCTGGAGTCTGAAGAAGAGCAATGTAGACTGATAAAGAAAATCCTGCAGGAACTGGTTGAAATCAACGGCAACACAAGCGCGCCATATTTAGCGCAAAAGATTCAACAGGCATTAAAAGACGCACTGCAAAATTCCGACCCCTATAAGGAGCAGAAACACTTTTATAACCAGGAAATGCTTAAACTCGAATGTGATTTTACTGTACTGATTGAATCTTCCAGCGATCATCTGCAGACTGCTCTAAAATTTGCTGCTGCCGGTAATATCATTGACTTTGGCCCCGGCTATGATTTATCCAGGGATAAAGTTCTTCAAACCGTACACGAAACCCTGAAGAAAGCCTTACAGCAAGATGTTTTCCTTTCATTAAAGTCTGATTTGAATAAGGCCAGACAGCTTCTTTATCTGGGAGACAATGCAGGCGAAATAGTATTTGACAAAATATTCATTCGTACTATTAAAGAACAGTACCCCAGCCTGGAAATATACTTCGCCACCCGTGGGAAACCGGTTATAAACGATGCTGTCGAAGAAGATGCTTACTATGTAGGCATGGACGCTTATGCCAGCATCATTAACAACGGTACTGATATTCCCGGTACGATAATAGAACAATGTTCCAGCAACTTTGTCAGCGTATTTAACAAGGCTGACTTGATTATCTCCAAAGGGCTAGGCAACTTTGAATCTCTGTACGGTACTGAGCACAGGAATTTATATTATTTATTTCTGTGCAAATGCAATATTTTCAAAGAAAGATTTGATGCAGAACTTAATGATATTATGTTGATAAGAGAATAGCTAACCCGCCGCTCCGTTGCATCGGAAGCAACTGCGAAGCAGTTGCTTCCGATCTTAAAAATATTTCTTTTTTAAGATCTGCTACTATCCTGTCTGTGATCATCCAAAGTCTTTAATATTTCCGGTCTCACGTTCTGTATGGCAACCGGTGATCTGACCATTATGCTTTTGAGAGCCCGGAAGTTAAAG
>JAQUBU010000332.1 GCA_028686565.1 Syntrophomonadaceae bacterium | reverse complement strand
CTTGCTTACCGGCATAGTATTCCTTGACTTCTGGCAATATTGAATCAAGGTCGCCAATAATATAATCAGGATTAATTCCCATTTGCCTTGCGTAATTAGCCCCACCATCAGCACATATGATAACATCAGCCTTCTGTACGATATCATAATAATCTTCAATTTTCTCATACTCGCCATTAGCGAAAATAACACAGTTCATGATTATCTCCTGTTCTATATTATCTGCTTTTTTTATCAGTGAATATTATTTTATCAAATTATTATAAAATTACATACTCACTGTAATTGATCTTCCAGTGTTTATGAAATTGACAAACAAAAAGGCGTTCATTATAATGCTAATAGTTGATTTGGAGCAAAGGAGGGAGCATAATGACCTATATTATCACAGACGAGTGTATTTCCTGCGGTATATGTGTTGACGAATGCCCGGTGGAAGCAATTACGGAAGGCGAAGATAAATATATTATCGATCCTGAACTGTGTACTGAGTGTGGTTCCTGTGCAGATGTCTGCCCGGTTGAAGCACCTGTAGCAAGTGAATAAACCTGTTTTTTTACGTTATTTTATGTAGTTTTATTTTTCCCTGTATAACATAAACATATCTTCTCAAAATAAAAAAAACCCTTATGGGGTTTTTTTATTTTTGATTAATTTAGTATCCATAAGATTTGAATATCTCCACCCGGTTACGACCTAGCTGCTTGGCCATGTAAAGTGCAGAATCAGCTTGTTTGATCAGTCCATCCATACTTAGCTGTGGTCGGCCGTTTTCCATTGATGTGATACCAAAGCTTGCCGTAACACTAATCTCTAAATCACAATCCGGTACCAGCGTCCGGTGTTGTTCCAGGCGCTTTCTTACCCGTTCGGCTATAGCACCGGCAACTTCAGAACTGGCACCCGGCAATCCCACAATAAATTCCTCTCCCCCATACCGGCCAATAAAATCATATATTCGAAACGATGAAGACAAACAGCGTGAGAATTCCTGCAGGACAAGGTCACCTGCTTGATGTCCATATGTATCATTCACCAATTTAAAATGATCCAAATCAGCTATAACAATACCAAAACTTTTGTTTTCGCGGGTAACCCGGTTAATCTCCGCTTCCATGCGTTCCATAAATGCTCTCCGGTTTAATAGCGCAGTTAAATAATCCGTACTGGCCAGACACATGATTCTCTTTTCCAATTCGATGATACGCTGGCCAATTTTTAGCCGGGATTTCAGCTCTTCGGGATGGAATGGTTTACTGATATAATCATCAGCACCTGATTCCAATCCTTTAATTACATCTTCATTAGAATTCTTGGCACTAAGAAGTATAATATATATATAATTTGCGGTTCTGCGGGCCCTAACCTTCTGGCATATTTCTATCCCTTCCATTCCGGGCATAACCCAATCCAGCACTACCAGAGTTGGTCCCCCATCTTCTTTTAGCATGTCCCATGCTTCATCCCCATCTTTTGTTATCACTGGTTCATATCCCCAATGGCTAAGGGATTCTTCTAAAATTTTTCTGGATAAAGCATCATCATCGGCTATCAGTACCCGCATCCTTTTACATCTCCTTTCCATGATAATAATATCATACGTCAAACTGGACAGAGTGTATAGAAAATTTCCTATATTTTCATTATTTAAGAACATATTGATTTTGCGCTTTTTAATAAGAAAATCAGATGTAAAAAACTTTTTCTAGAGTCACGAAATTTGCAGCAACACACCGATATATAATTTATTTTAAGTTTGCAAAATTGTGTTGTCTCAAGGCTTCAAAGAGGATAATAGCTGCTGAATTAGCTAAGTTAAGAGAACGCCCTATATCACGCATGGGAATGCGTATATGGTTATTGGGATATGCATTCAGAATATTTGCCGGTAAACCCTTGGTCTCCCGGCCAAAAACCAAAAAACATTCCGGTGGAAAGCTCACTTGGTGATAGTTTTGTTCTGTACGGGTTGTGGCTGGAAAAAAGCTGGCACCTTCATATTGCTTAGCAAGCGCTTCGAAGCTGTCCCATACTTTTATATCCACTTTATCCCAGTAATCCAGACCTGCTCTTTTCAGATAACGATCATCCAAAGAAAAGCCCAGTGGTTTTACCAGGTGCAGTGAGGTATTAGTCAAAGCACAGGTGCGGGCAATATTGCCTGTATTCTGAGGTATCTCAGGTTCGACCAGAACTATATGCATGTTAATTCCTCCTCGAAGTGGTTCATCTATCATGTGACATACTCCCACCATCTATGCTAACGCTTAGAGGTGGAGGCTTCTTGGGACGTATCGACTAATGCCGATATAATTACCAAGCTATCCCCGTTTGCCCAACGGTTCTCATTTTTGATCAGGCTATGCCAAGCAGGCGACAGCCTTCATTTTTGATATTGATGGCAGCGTTTATGTCGCGGTCTAGCTCTTTGCCGCAAGAGCAAGTCCAAACCCTGTCAGCAAGTGTCAATTCAGCATTGACTCTTCCGCAATGACGGCACATCTTGCTTGACGGAAACCATTTGTCAATTACGACAAGCGCCTTACCTTGCTCCGCAAGCTTGTACTCTAAAATGGTGCGAAACATACCATAGCCGTTATCGTTCGTTGACTTAGCTAATTTTAGCCCTTGCGCCATATTTCGCATATTTAGGTCTTCAACGGCAATTGCTGAATAGGCATTGGCTATCTGCCT
>JAQUBU010000331.1 GCA_028686565.1 Syntrophomonadaceae bacterium | reverse complement strand
GACCTTCCGGTGCCGGAAAAACTTCCTTTTTGCGCATTATTGCAGGTTTAGACACACCCAGTTCCGGAGATTTGAATGTCGGTTCAGATCGTTTGGGGTTTGTCTTTCAAGAATCACGCCTGATCCCTTGGCGCAGCATTAGAGATAATCTGTTTTTCGTTAATGAAGAAGGTGATATTTCAGGCATACTTGCCAAATTACGCTTAAAAGGATTTGAGAATTATTATCCGGCACAATTGAGCGGGGGTATGCAGCAGCGGGTTAATTTAGCCCGCGCCTTGTTGGTGGAACCGGAAATTCTCATTCTGGATGAAGCTTTTGCTTCACTCGATTTACCGGTTAAAATGAGTATTATGGAAGACATCCTATTGCATTGGCAGGAAAAGAAATTTACTATGATTACAGTTACTCATGATTTGAAAGAAGCTCTCTATCTAGCTGACAGAATTCTAATTGTCTCTTCTGCTCCTTCAGCTATTTTATCGGAATTCAAGGTTGGACTGGGCAACTGCAGAAGCTTGTCTTCTCCTGAATTATTAAGACTTGAGGCGAAATTGCTCGGAATTATTTGCTCCCAGTCAGCATAGTTTTCACTTATTATAACGAGGTGAAAATATGTCCCCCGCTTCTTCAAGCGGTCGGGTTCCTATAAATAAAACAGGTTGCGGGTTCAAATCCCCCACCTCGTTGCAGCGGTTAGAAAGAAAGTGCTCTGCATTTTCTTCCGATGCTTAAAAGAAAACTAAGGAAATATTGTCTTATTTTTGGTATCTTATTTGATATAGGGGAGGAGTGAACGGAGAATGAAAAAAAGTGATTTTGAGATAACTTTCTGGGGAGTGCGCGGCTCTTTACCTGTACCTGGTCCCAGTACTGTGAAATATGGCGGTAATACTTCCTGTGTACAGGTGCAAATAAACAAGCGGCTCTTTATTCTAGATGCAGGTACGGGAATATTCCACCTGGGGCAGCATCTGTTAAAAACGCGCAAGAACGTCAGCGGCGATATTTTCATTACCCATACACACTGGGATCACATTCAGGGCTTTCCTTTTTTTGCTCCAGCTTTTATCAGAGGCAATCATTTTACACTTTATGGTCAAACCAAAGTTAACTCCACGTTTGCGGATTTAATGAAAGGCCAAATGACATATCAGCATTTTCCGGTAAGCCTGGGTGAAATGGGATCGACTATCGACTTTCATGAATTGGACACCGGCATTGAGGTTGACCTTGGAGATGGTATCTCCCTAAATACCATCCACACTAACCATCCCAACGGGAGCCTGGCTTATCGCTTGAATTATAAAGGCCGTTCCTGTTGTTACATAACCGATACCGAGCATTATTCATGTGTAGACCCCAAGCTGAAAAACTTCGTGAAGGATGCCGATCTGGTAATTTACGACAGCAATTATACTGATGAAGAATATCCCCAGTTTGTAGGTTACGGCCATTCAACATGGCAGGAAGCCATTAAACTGATGAAAGCTGCCGATGCTAAAAAGCTCGTTCTATTTCACCATGATAAAGGACGCAATGATGAGGAAATGGAAAAGGTAGAAAACCAGGCTCGGGCAAGCTATCCCAATTGTATTGCTGCTCGGGAAGGACTGGTGATTCCCCTTTGAAAAACTATACTCCTGAGATCCTTGCTCAAGTCGATGATATAATCAGTATTGGTATTGCCCTTTCCGCAGAGAAGGATAAAAACCTTCTGCTGGAGATGATTGTTACGGAAGCCAGAAGAATTACCAATGCCGATGCCGGTACCCTCTATCTTTGTGAGAATGACGCTTTAAGCTATAAGATAATGCAAAATGAATCCATGAATACCCATCTGGGCGGCCGCGGCGAAAAGATTACTTTCCCTCCGGTTCCCTTGCGCATGGAAAATGTATCAGCTTATGTAGCCCTAACTCATAAAAGCGTTAATATTCCCAATGTTTATCAAGCAAAAGAATTCGATTTCTCCGGGCCTAAAAAGTTTGATGAAAGCACGGGTTATCGTACCCTTTCTATGCTGGTTATTCCCCTGGAAAACCACGAGGACGAAGTCATAGGGGTATTACAACTGATAAACGCCCGTGATGAAAATAATAGTCTTATCCCTTTTGCGTCCCATTTTGAAAATGTTATATCTTCGCTGGCCTCACAGGCCGCTATAGCCATCAGTAACATGCAGCTTATCGCGGACATCGAAAACTTGTTTAACTCCTTTGTTCAGGTAATGGCAACTGCTATCGATTCCCGGACTCCCTATAATGCCAATCACACCCGCCGGGTAGCTTTACTGGCCGGCGAGCTGGCCCGGGCCATCAACCAGCATAACGAAGGAAAATGGGCTGATACCTCCTTTAATGAAGATCAAATTGCTCAGTTGGTTATGGCTGGTTGGCTGCATGATATAGGCAAGATTGCCACTCCTCTTGAAGTTATGAACAAATCTACTCGTATTGAACGTGAAATGGAACTGGTGATGCAGCGTTTTGATTATATTATGGCGGCCTTAACTGCCCAATACCTGGATAAAAAGCTGGCTATTATGGATAATCCCATGCAAACTACTAATGAACGCCTTCAGGAATTGGAGGATTGGTGGGAAAGAGAACAAGCTTATGTTAATGAAGCCCGTGAGTTTATCATAAAAGTCGACAACCCGGGAACCTTTGTAAATGGCGAAATCGTTGCTAAACT
>JAQUBU010000330.1 GCA_028686565.1 Syntrophomonadaceae bacterium | reverse complement strand
CAGGAGGCAAGCGACCTGCTGGTTTCGCCCGAACTTTTTTTGGTGGGTTATCCTCCCCGGGATCTCCTGGAGAGAACCTGGTTTATAGAAAAAACCGAAACCGCACTGCAAACTATTATTGGTATATCCGAAGCTTATCCCCAAACCGGGATACTTTTGGGGATTCCCCGGCCTAATGAGAATCCCGCCGGGAAAGGATTATACAATTCTGCGGTGCTGGTTTACCAGGGAGAAATATTGGGCTGTGCCCACAAGTCTTTACTGCCCATATATGATGTTTTCGACGAAGCCCGCTATTTTGATCCGGCGATGGAAGTAGAGGTCTTTGCCTTTAAAGATGAAGTTCTGGGGATATCCATATGTGAAGATGCCTGGAACGATCCTGAGCTATGGCCCCGGAGACGAATGTACAATCTTGACCCGATAGACTTGCTGGCGCAAAAAGGTGCCACGATTATGATAAATTTATCCGCTTCACCCTTTTATGTGGGCAAGGAAGCCATCCGCTGCCGCCTGATAAGCAATCATGCCCGTCGGCACAGGCTGCCATTTTTTTACGTAAATCAGGTAGGAGCCAATGATGAACTGATATTTGACGGCAGAAGCCTGTGTATAGACCGGGAAGGAGAACTGGTATGGATTGGCCCGGCTTTTCAAGAAGCTATGGAAACCATTGACTCCGACAGTGTTGGCGAAGCAGGACCATATATTCCGCAGGAGCGGGTGGAATCCATCTATCTAGGACTGGTTCTGGGAATCAAGGATTATATGTCGAAATGCGGCTTCAAGCAAGCAGTTCTGGGGCTTTCAGGCGGTATAGATTCAGCACTGGTGGCCTGCCTTGCTTGTCAGGCGCTGGGAGCTGAAAATGTTCTGGCGATTTCCATGCCTTCGCCTTATTCTTCATCGGGGAGTATCGAAGATTCCCGCCAACTGTCTGAAAATCTGAAATTGCCATTCAAAGTGATTAGTATTAGCCCCATATTTGAGACCTATATGCAGAACTTGAATAAAGGAACCGAGGAGGAGCAAGGCTGCGATATCATGGAACAGAACATTCAAGCCCGTATACGAGGCAACATATTGATGGCCTATTCAAATCGTTATGGTTATCTGGTGCTTTCTACCGGTAACAAGAGCGAAATGGCGGTGGGGTATTGTACCTTGTATGGGGATATGAGCGGGGGGCTCAGTGTACTGTCCGATGTACCCAAAACCGTGGTTTATGAACTGGCATCCTATATAAATCGCAAACAGGAAGTTATTCCTGCGGCTATTATTAACAAAGCTCCTTCCGCTGAACTCAAGCCTGATCAGACAGATCAGGATGAACTCCCTCCCTATGAAGTGCTGGATCAGATTCTCCATCATTATGTTGAAGAAGGATGGCCGCTGCAACGGCTGATCGAAATGGGTTTTGAGAAGGAAGCAGTAAATTGGGTAGTTAAAGCTGTGGACCGCAATGAATATAAAAGATTGCAAGCTGCTCCTGGTCTTAAGGTAACCACCAAGGCTTTTGGTCTGGGGCGAAGAATGCCTGTAGCTGTGCGGATTCCCCATTAGGAATAAATCGTTTTCTATCCGGAACAACATGAGGAAACTTCGGTTTTAATATTAAACGATCTTGGGAAGGGGACAGAGCTATGAAAACTAATGCAACAAGTGAGTTGCTGAAGAATCAGCAAGCTTTTTTCGCTAGCGGCGCAACCCGGGAAATAGCCTTTAGAATCGAGCAAATGCAGAAGCTTGCTAAAGCTATTGAATACCGGGAGGAAGAGATACTTCTTGCCCTGAAGCTTGATCTGGGAAAATCTGCTACTGAAGCCTATCTTAGCGAAGCAGGTATGGTCAAGGCCGAACTGTCTTACATAATAAAGAACCTTCGTCAGTGGGCAAAACCGAAAAGAGTCAGAACCCCGCTGCTTTTTTTTGGAGGGAAAAGCCAAATTTATCCTGAACCTTTGGGACAGGTCTTAATCATCAGCCCCTGGAATTATCCTTTTTATCTGAGCATTGCACCCCTATTGGGAGCTATGGCTGCTGGAAATTGCGCGGTTTTAAAACCATCGGAACTAGCCCCGCATACTTCAGCTTTGCTTTTTAAGCTGATCGCTGATAATTTTGCAAAGGATTATATCGCGGTTGTTGAAGGTGGAGTGGAAAGCAGCCAGGAACTTCTGGAGCAGCGCTTTGACCACATATTCTTTACCGGGGGCCCAATGGTATGGAAAATAGTCATGCAGGCTGCTGCCCGGCATCTCACTCCGGTTACATTGGAACTGGGCGGCAAAAGCCCTTGTATAGTGGAAAAGGATATAAACATAGAATATGCCGCCCGGCGCATTATCTGGGGTAAATACCTGAATGCCGGGCAAACCTGTGTAGCCCCTGACTATTTACTGGTTAACCGGCAAATAAAAGCAGTGCTGCTGGAAAAATTACAGGAAGTCATTACTCAATTCTATGGACCTGATCCCTGTAAGTGCAGTGACTATGCCCGTATCATCAATGAACGTCATTTCAACCGTTTGGAAGCTTTATTAAGTGATGGACAGATTATCTGCGGGGGGAAAATTGACAGGGAAGCCAGGTACATTTCGCCAACTATTATTGATGGGGTTTTTGAAGATAGTCCTGTAATGCAGGAGGAAATATTCGGGCCCCTGCTGCCGGTTCTGGAATATGAAGATTTGGATGAAG
>JAQUBU010000329.1 GCA_028686565.1 Syntrophomonadaceae bacterium | reverse complement strand
GCCGGTTCTGGAATATGAAGATTTGGATGAAGCCATCAGCTTTGTTAATCGGCATCCCAAACCACTGGCTTTGTACTTTTTCTCCCGGCACAAAGGTCAGCAGGATCGAGTTTTACAGCAGACCAGCTCGGGAGGCGTTTGCATAAATGATACCTTGAGCCATATCAGCAGCCCGAAACTGCCCTTTGGAGGGGTAGGAACCAGCGGTATGGGAAGTTATCACGGCCAGGCTTCTTTTGAGGTATTTTCTCATAATAAAAGTGTATTAACCCAAACCCTCTTGTTTGATATACTGGTAAAGTACCCACCGTATAAGATCACACTTAAACAAATCAAAAAGCTTTTTAAATTAATCTAGTACTTTGTAAAGTCTAAAAGTTTATTTTATCCTCCGAGAAAAATTTTCGCAGGGGGAGGCGGAGGAGTGAGTAATACTGGACGTATTGCGATTGACGACAACGAAGCCCTGCGGAAATTTGGCCGGTGGGAATTAAAGTTTTAGATTTTACAGAGTACTAGGTGCTTGCTGCATAACTCATGGCCGGCAAAGCAAAAGATGCTTTTTCTGCACCAACCATTGTTATAAAGAAGTAAAAATCTCCCGCTTCTTTAAGTGCTCGGGTTCCTATTAACAAAACAGGCGGCGGGTTCTAACGAGGCGCAGCCTCGTTGCAGCAGTATGTTGAAACTAATGTGCAGTTTCTTCTGGTGCTTAAATCCCCACATCGTTGCAGCGGTGCTTAAGAATCTGCTCCGCAGTTTCTTTAAGATGCTTAAAAACTTGCTTCAGATATTCTAACAAATCCAAAAGCTGCTGTACTTGTTTGACTAATAACCGTTATCCATAAATAAGCATGTTTTTCAATGGGGGGCTATATTCTTTGGAAACCATTCAAGGCTTCATAACACGCATTCCTATCGAGTATAAAGATGAGTTTGTTCGTAATATCTATAAAGAGAACTTATTTAGATTACTTGTTTGTGCAAGTTTAATGATTATCGCTGAAACAGTTATATATCTGTTTTTTCTTGATAGGATTTTCAACACTGGGCATATAGTTTTAAGCATTATTATATTTAACGTAGTATCACTTCCTCTGCTATATGTGGCTTACAAACATATTGATGGATATAGGACAGAGTTAGTGCAGTTGCTTCAGTGCGTATATCTTACTGGAATGCTTTTGTTAGCTGCTTCAATCGGGGTTGTTGCTCAAAATGAGTTTGTATCAATAAATCCTTATGTTATCGCTGTATTTGCCATTGCTGCCATTATGATTAACCCGCCGATTGAGAATATGGTAATGCTTATATTTGTTTATGCGGCTTTTTTTTATGCATTACCTTACTATCAGGCCAACAATGATGTAGTAGTGGTCTTGCGGATTAATGCATTTATTATGAATGTCCTGGCCTGGGTTTTAAGCAGATTTGTATTTAGAATGAAAGTTGTACAATTTCTTGACAAGAAAATAATCGAGGCCAAGAATTCAGAATTAATTGATATGACCAATCGAGATGCCATGACTTTTCTATTTAACCACAACAATTGCTATTTAAAGCTTGGCGAAGAGATTGAAAGGGCAAAACGCATTGGATATCCGATGTGTGTCATTTTCATGGATATTGATGATTTCAAGCAAATTAATGATCTTCATGGGCATCAGGCAGGGGATGAAGTTATTATTGAGATTGCCCGAATTCTTAAGGATACATGTCGATCTACAGATATACTTTGCCGATATGGCGGAGAGGAGTTTGCAATAATAATACCTGACACATCATTAAAGGATGCAACATCGCTCGCTGAACGTATTCGGATAAATATCAATAATACGAAATTCTTTAATGGAGCACATGTGACTGTAAGCGGAGGAATCAGCGAGTTTACTGGTGAATCTGTTGAAGAATTGATCAGAAAAGCAGATCTGCAGCTATATAAAGCAAAATGCAATGGAAAAAATAGATTTGAAACAGACTATTCTAGTCATAGTACATAGCATCTTGCTAAGACTACAGCCAAAGGACAATCACAGAGCCTGTAGTAATTTGCTGATGGATTTCCCAGCACTTGCTGCCTGGGGGGAAGCACTATTTCTAATCCATTGTTCCTCAAGATATTCTCTTGGCTGGATATTAAGAAACAAACTCTTGTTATGGGGGAGAGTTTCCGCTTTTTTCATGGCCCTACACCGAACTTCCCGGTCAACCAGAAGTTCTTTCTCGGCAGATATTTCCCTATTCTGAAAAAAAGCACCCAGGCTATACCCCGGTAGCTGCTTTTCCTTTCCAAGACTTCGTAAGCAAAAACACTGTTGCTGTCGACACAGATTATAGGTTGAAAATATGGTAAAATTGCTTCTTGTACACCAGCGCTTAGCACAAGTATCCTCCTCTCAAGTTAGTTTATACAAAGGTCGGCGCAATTAGAAACTTTAAAGAGTGCCGGAACGATTATCCGCGGTAATGAGCAAAAGGCTTCAAACCCTTGCTTGGATTTAAAGCACCTTTGCGCATTGTTTTGTCTGGGTTGCATTGCATGGCCGCAGGGCTTAAGCACCCAAACTCAGTATGCCTTGCCCTTCTTCCGAGTAACCATAGGCGTTTTCTCCATGTAAAGAAACATCAAGACCGTTCTCCTCTTCTTCAACAGAGACTCGTAATTCAGTAAATATACTTATTACTTTGAGGATGATAAAAGTCATC
>JAQUBU010000328.1 GCA_028686565.1 Syntrophomonadaceae bacterium | reverse complement strand
GTCAGCACCCCCTTGTTACCCTATCGTTCTTATTCAGTATAAATAGCTTGATAGGCTTCGTAGTTTTTCAATACACTCTTGACATACTCGCGGGTTTCGTCAAACGGTATCTTATCCAGTTCAGCAGTACTTCCATCCCATTGTTCGTTTACTATCCATTCCTTGACTTTGCCTCGGCCAGCATTGTAGGCGGCCAGAACCACGGGTAGTTTTCCATCGAATTCTTGATTCAGATTATTCAAATACCAGCAACCAAAGCTTATATTCAGCTCTGGATCATGCAATTGCAAGGGATCAAATTCACTAATCCCTTGCTGGCTGGCTATCCAAGCTGCAGTTTCCGGCATTATCTGCATTAGGCCCCGTGCCCCTACCGGGGACTGAGCTGAAGTTTCGTACTTACTTTCTGCTCTGATTATAGCAAAAACCAAATAGGGGTCTACATTATGTTCACCAGCAAACTGGAAGATAAGCTCAGAATGAGGTTGCGGATAAAAATTACTTATCCACTGCGGAAAAGATAGTAGCAATATGAGAAAAAGCAAAATGGTAATCCATATGCTTTTTGAAAAACGCTTTTTTGTATTCTTCTTCAAGATGAATACCCCCGAGAGTTTAGGATTATAATATATAATATTTACGATTGGGATAAAATATTGTTGAAATTTCTGGTGACAATCGATATGGTTTCCTCGATATTATGTCTATTGTCAATTAACACATCGGCCCGCTTGGCTTTCTCATCAAGCGGCATCTGAGATTCTATGCGTCTTATAGCATCTTCCACGCCAATACCATCCCTAGCCATTAATCGCTTTATTTGGGTATCACGGTCTACCCAGACTACCCATATTTCATCAAATATCTTTTCCATGTGGGTTTCATAAAGCAGCGGCACCTCAATAACCAGCACCCTGTCGGGATTGGTTTCTTTAATAAATTCGATATTACTGCGCATCTCGGCAATAATACGGGGATGGGTGATGTAATTGAGCTTTGCGAGTTTTTCCGGGGCATTAAAAACAATCTCCCCCAGCTTTTGTCGATTAATAGTCAAATCGTCATTTAAGATTTCCGGTCCGAAATACTCTATCAAGTCATCCCAAGCCGGTTTATGTGGTTCAATAATACTATGGCCTATTGCATCTGTATTGATAGCAGCGGCACCAAGGTCTTGCATTGTTTTGGAAACAATACTTTTACCGCTGGCTATGCCGCCAGTCAGGCCAATTAACCTCATCTGCTTCACCGCTCCCTACATGATTTCCAATACACCTATAGCAAGAAATATCAGGGCAGGTATTAATGCCGCAATATTTTGCAAGCATTTGCCGTTGATACGACTGCCCATGAGAATTCCACCATTAACTAGTATAAATTTTAGCATACCAACACTAATCGCTGTTAATAAAATATTATAACCCGCCATCGCCACCCCTACCCCGGCTCCCAGGGCATCCATAGCCAGCGCCAATCCCAGAAAAAAGGCCTCGCGGGTACTGATATCGCCGGAAGAATCAAAATCGGCTGAAGATGGCTCTTTAAGTATCTGAATGATAATACCCATGGACTTAATATTGAGGCTAAGCAGAGGTTCTCCATCATTGCCTATTTTTTCTATTGTTTCACGACAGGCCGCAAAAAGATAATAGACTCCGATAACAATGAGTAATACTGCGCCTATTACAGAGGACGTACTACTGGTTAATATGCTTGCCAATACTCTGCCAAATATCATGGAAACGCTGACTGCCACTGCGGATGCCAAAGCTATAACCGCCAGCGAAACAAGTGGTATCCTGATTTTCTTTACTCCATATGCTACGCCGACCAGGAATCCATCCGCACTTACTGCCAATGCAAAAAACAATATGCCCAGCAACTCCAAAACAGCCACTCCTATCCTAAATTATGTAGATATATATATCTACAATATGGATAAAAGCATCTAAGTGTTACGGACTTCGATCAAGGGGACGGTTCTCCCGATCGGACTTGGCCGATCGGGAGAACCGTCCCCTTGATCGAGTCCCTTTGTCTCTTTAATTCTGGCAGTGCTGGCAATAATGGCTGCTGCGCCCGGCTATAACGGTTTTGTCAAGGGGGTGTCCGCATTTTGGGCAAGGTTGACCGGCCTTCCCATAGACTTGCAGGTGGTTTTGAAAATTGCCTTTCTGATTGTAACCATCCCGGTAGTCTCGAAAAGTAGTTCCGCGCTGCTCAATGCTGCTGCGCAAAACTCTTCTAATCGCCCGATGCAATGATGATGCCTCTTTGACGGTTAGAGATTCGGCAATACGCTCCGGTCTGATTCCTGCTGTAAACAAGGCTTCATCTACATAAATATTTCCTAAGCCGCAAACCGGCTTCTGGTTGAGCAAAAAACTCTTTATAGTAACTTTACGTCCTTTAAGACTTTTTTCAAGATAGCTGGCAGTAAAATCATCAGCCAAAGGTTCCTTCCCCAAACGTTCAAAAAATCTTCCAATATCCTTGAGCAGCCATAAACCGCCAAAGCGGCGTGCATCTTGAAAAGCAATTCGCTTGCCGTTATCTAAAAATATCAGAACATGTACATGGGGTTTGACTTCCTGTGCTGTCTCGCTTTCCAAATAAAACCTGCCGCTCATACCCATATGAACAACCAGATTATAGCGGTTTTCGAATGCCAATAAGAGATACTTGCCCCTGCGGCTGACGGCAGAAACAGTAATAACTTGAATTTCTTCCAATTCATATTCCCTGCAGCGCAAT
>JAQUBU010000327.1 GCA_028686565.1 Syntrophomonadaceae bacterium | reverse complement strand
TACGGCTTCGATTGCAAGCGAAAAAGCAACTATTGACCAAAATTCCAGACAAGAATTTGAAAAGATATTTTTACAGGAAATATCCCCAAGGGAGTCGGCAGGCTAACCGGATAGAAAATACCGGCGAGCAAGCCGGTATTCATAAGGGAGTGTATATAAGATGGCAAGAATATCTACTGCAACTATAAGAGAAAAGAAATTAAAAAACGAGAAAATAACCATGCTCACCGCCTATGACTATTCTATGGCTGCGATGGTTGACGAAGCCGGGATAGATATGATTCTGGTGGGTGATTCCCTGGGAAATGTAGTTTTGGGTTACGAAAATACCCTCTCGGTTACCATGAATGATATGATACATCACAGCCGGGCAGTAACCCGCGCCGCCAGGAATGCAATGGTGGTAGGCGATATGCCATTTCTATCCTATCATGTTTCGGTCAAGGAAGCGGTACGCAATGCGGGTCGCTTTATCCAGGAAGGCGGATGCCAGGCGGTAAAGCTGGAAGGCGGAGCAGAGAGGGTTAACACCATCAAGGCAATTCTTGATGCTCAGATTCCAGTAGTCGGCCATATTGGGTTAACCCCACAATCAGTCAATCAGTTTGGCGGATTTAAAATTCAGGGTAAAGACCTGGAAAGTGCCAAAAAACTGGTTAACGATGCCAAGGCATTGGAGTCGTCTGGTGCCTTTTGTGTAGTGCTGGAGGGTGTGCCTACTGTTTTGGCTAAAAAGGTAACCGAGGAAATAAGCATTCCTACCATAGGCATCGGGGCCGGACAATATTGTGACGGGCAGGTGCTGGTAATCAACGATATGCTCGGCATGTTTAAGGGACATATTCCGAAATTTGTTAAGAAGTTTACCAACCTGGAGCCTTTGATCATGGAGGCTTTAAAGGGCTACAAGAGTGAGGTTGAAGCAGGCACCTTCCCTGCTGAGGAACATGGCTATACCATGAAGGAAGAAGTCCTGGAAAGACTATATTAAGACCTTGTTTAAGCATTGGAAGGAAGAAACTGCAAAGCACTTTCTTCCCAACCGCTGCAACGAGGCGGGGGATTAGAACCTGAAGTCTCTTTTGAAAATAGGCACCAGACCATTTAAAGAAGCGGGGGACATCTTTTCGCCTTGTTGTATCAAAAAGTATTAAGGAAAGCGTTGTTTTTAAACCTTAATTTAGAATTAAAAAAAATTCATAATTTTTGAGGAGAATTATGCAGCTATTTAATAATGTAAATGCGATGCATGAATGGTGCAGAGAACAAAAGAAGCAGGGCAAAACCATTGGCCTGGTGCCCACAATGGGGTACCTGCATGATGGTCATATGTCTCTGGTTAAAGCAGCCCGGCAGGACTGCGACATAGTAGTAGTAAGCATCTTTGTCAATCCGATTCAATTTGGACAGGGTGAGGATTACGAGACATATCCCCGCGAGCTGGAAAAGGACAGTGCCTTATTGGCAAATGAAAAAACCGATGCAATTTTTGCCCCCGGTGTAAAAGAAATGTATCCGGCCGGTTATGATGCTTATGTAGAAGTACAGGGTGCAATTACCGGTAAAATGTGTGGAGCATCAAGGCCCGGACATTTTAAGGGTGTAACTACAGTAGTCAGCAAGCTCTTTCATATTTGCCAGCCCGACCGGGCTTATTTTGGACAGAAAGATGCTCAGCAGCTCTTGATTATTAAAAAAATGGTACGAGACTTGAACTTTCCGCTGGAAATTGTCAGGATGCCCATAGTTAGGGAAAGTGACGGTTTGGCGATGAGTTCCCGTAATGTCTACCTGAATGCAGAAGAAAGACAGCAAGCCCTGGTGCTTAACCAGGCATTAAAAACGGCAGCAAACAATATAAGGGGTGGAGAAAGAGATATTAAGAAAATCCACCAGCAGATTAAGGATATGATCGAAACCCAGCCTCTGGCGCAGATCGATTATATCGAAATTTCCAGTGGAGAAAACTTGACGGACCTTGAGGAGATGCGGGGCGAGATTTTGCTGGCCCTGGCTGTGAAGTTTGGGAAAACAAGGTTAATTGATAACCTGTTAGTGGAGGTGTAAAAAGTGCTTCGTTACATGCTCAAGTCAAAGATACACCGTGCGGTTGTTACCGATGCGAATTTAAGTTATATTGGCAGTATAACCATTGACCGGGATCTGATGGATGCTGCTGATATTATCCAAAATGAGAAGGTAACTATAGTTAACAACAACAATGGTGCACGCTTTGAGACCTACGTTCTGGAAGGGGAACGAGGGTCGAAAGTGATCTGCTTAAACGGAGCGGCAGCTCGCCTGGCAGAGCAAGGCGATGTAATAATTATTCTGACCTATACTATACTCGAAGATCAAGAAGCCAGGGAACACAAACCCCGGTTGGTATTTATGGACCAGAATAACGCGATTAAAAAGATTTGTATGGGTTCTCACGAGTAGGAGGAATTATAAAGGGTCAGCCAGCGGAGATGGAAGTGATTGACACTGTCTGTCTCTGCTAATCTGACCCTAAAAGATTATGCATAATTTTATCAAACAAAAGAAAAAAGAACGCGATGCCATAATTATCGCCCATTATTACCAGCTGCCCCAGATTCAGGAATTAGCTGATTTTGTGGGAGATTCTCTCCAGATGGCCCGGCAGGCAGCTGCTACTGATGCAAGGGTAATAGTATGTTGCGGGGTAAAGGTCATGGCTGAAAGTGCCAAGCTACTCAGCCCTGAAAAGACGGTTATTCTGCCGGGAATACAAA
>JAQUBU010000326.1 GCA_028686565.1 Syntrophomonadaceae bacterium | reverse complement strand
CCGCATCCTGCACTCTCCAAAATTTTCTTAATTGTAGCACAATCCTTCTCTTTAATTTCACGTATTATCGTCACTCTATAAAATTCGACTTAAATAGCAAAAAAAAACTTGAAAGACTACTCGAAAGGATTTCCATTCGGTAAATTCGACTAAATATGCCTTCTTTTTAATACAAGAAAGAATTGCATGATACATTTATGAATCAAATGAATGTATTTTGCTAACAACTAACATATGGATAAAAAACGGACAACCTTTGTTATAGCCTGAATAGCGGACATTGGTATTAATTGCAACAAATTTAACTAGCTTGGCACGTTAATTGCTATATAATATTAAGTCGCAAACATTAGTCATGTTTGTAACCCCCTTATATTTTTTTTTATAAACTACTGCTCTATGATGTGGAGCAGGCTTGACGTTAAAATTTAATGTCAAGCGCGATAAGGTGCTCATTGGCATCATGGAACAGTAGTACTTCTTTTTTTCTATTATTTAACA
Organism: Syntrophomonadaceae bacterium; assembly: GCA_028686565.1. GTDB lineage: Bacteria > Bacillota > Syntrophomonadia > Syntrophomonadales > Syntrophomonadaceae > JAQUBU01. The sequence goes on along the minus strand of JAQUBU010000326.1, from coordinate 2,268 downwards.
ATCATATCTTAACCGGATAATCGAAAAGCTGATCATATATAAATAAATAATATTTAAAGGAGGCGGTGAATTAGACATACGTTCCACATATTTTTGTTTGGGAATGCACATCATAGTATGGAAAGTTTAGTAATTAAGTATTTTAGAAGGGGGGAAATTAATGGCTTACGAGAATATACTGCTGGAAAAAGAAGACAAGGTTGCAATTCTTTCTGTTAATCGGCCTAAAGCTCTGAATGCACTCAATAAAGAAACTCTGCTTGAAATCAACAGCATAATCAATGAAATAAGCGCAGATACTGAAGTTGAGGTATTAATCATTACCGGCGCTGGTGATAAAGCGTTTGTAGCCGGTGCGGATATTGCGTTTATGCAAAATCTGTCAGCTATGGAAGGAAGAGAATTTGGAGCATTGGGACAAAAAGTATTTCGGATGATTGAACTAATGGAAAAACCAGTTATAGCAGCTGTAAATGGTTTTGCGCTAGGTGGAGGATGCGAGTTGGCGATGTGTTGTGATTTTCGAATTGCATCAACAAAGGCTAAATTTGGCCAACCGGAAGTTGGACTGGGTATTACTCCAGGATTCGGCGGAACTCAGCGTTTGCCTCGTTTGGTAGGTTCGGGAATGGCTAAGCAACTGCTCTATACCGCTGACGTTATTGATGCTAATGAAGCTTTAAGGGTTGGACTGGTTAATCAGGTAGTTGAGCCGGAAGCATTATTAGATACTGTTAAGAAAATTGCCAAAAAAATCGCCAGTAAGGGTCAGGTAGCAGTTCGCCTGAGTAAAGCAGCAGCGAATGAAGGTATGCAAACTGATATTGATAGAGCTATGACCATAGAGGCTGATGTATTTGGGCTTTGTTTTGCTACTAAAGATCAAAGAGAAGGAATGACAGCTTTTCTGGAAAAGAGAAAAGCTGATTTTGTTGGTAAATAGAAGAAAAACCTAATAAATTTAGGAGGTATATAAATGAAAATAATGGTCTTAGGTGCTGGCACCATGGGAGCAGGCATTGTACAGAATGCAGCTCAATCAGGTTTCGAAGTAGTATTAAGGGATATTAAACAAGAGTTTGTGGACAAGGGTATTGCAGGTATTGATAAACTTCTCGGCAAAAATGTGGATAAAGGTAGAATGTCTGCTGAAGACAAAGCTGCGATCATGAAACGGATTTCTGGCACTGTCGATATGGCTCCGGCAGCTGATTGTGATTTAATAATTGAAGCAGCGATCGAGGTCATGGAAATAAAGAAAAGTATTTTTAAAGAATTGGACAGCATATGTAAACCCGGATGTATCTTGGCTACCAATACATCTGCACTCAGCGTAACAGAAATTGGCGCTGCTACCAACAGAGCTGACAAAGTTATTGGAATGCACTTCTTCAATCCCGTTCCAGCCATGAAATTAGTTGAAATCATTCGCGGTGCTGCTACAAGCCAGGCTACTTTTGATGCCATTAAGGATCTTGCCTTAAAAATGGGTAAAGCACCGGTAGAAATTAATGAAGCCCCGGGGTTTGTGGTAAACCGCCTTTTGATTCCCATGCTGAATGAAGGAATGTATACCTTGATGGAAGGTGTTGCCAATGCTGCAGATATAGATACTTCAATGAAATTTGGCGCCGGTCATCCTATGGGACCATTGGCTCTGGCAGACATGATCGGATTGGATATCTGTCTTAAAATCATGGAAACTCTTTATAAAGAGTTTGGCGATCCTAAATATCGCCCGTGCCCCTTACTGGTCAAAATGGTTCGCGCTGGCAAACTAGGACGTAAAACAGGCGAAGGCTTCTTTGCCTACTAAAAAATAGATTTATATAAATATAATTATAGAAGGGAGTTTTTATTGAATGTCAAAAGAAGTAGTATTAGTTGGGGCTTGTCGGACACCGATAGGCACATTTGGAGGTAAAATTAAAGATGTAGGTGCCGCACAGCTAGGTGCATTAGTAATGGGGGAAGCAATTAAGAGAGCCGGGATTAAAGCCGATCAAATCGACGAAGTAGTATTTGGCTGCGTATTGCAGGCAGGTCTGGGCCAGAACGTTGCCCGGCAGTGTATGATAAATGCTGGAATCCCCAAAGAAATCACTTGTTTCACTATCAATAAAGTTTGCGGATCTGGACTCAGAGCAGTCAGCCTGGCAGCACAGCTTATCAAAGCCGGCGATGCAGACATCGTACTGGCTGGCGGAACTGAAAACATGGATAAAGCCCCGTTTATCCTGCCCAATGCCCGCTGGGGATACAGAATGG